>DASXJM010000342.1:0-2474 GCA_036497405.1 Streptosporangiaceae bacterium
ACCAGCGGCGACGGATAATCAAACACCACCGTGGCCGGCAAACCCAGCCCCGTCACCACCCCCAGCCGGTTCCGCAACTCCACCGCCGTCAAAGAATCAAACCCCAAATCCCGGAACACCCGCCCCGCCGCCACCTCCCCCACAGACCCAAACCCCAAAACCCCCGCCACCTGCTCACACACCACATCCACCACCACACCCAAACGCCCCCCCACCCCCACCCCCGCCAAACGCTGGCTCAGCTCGGTGACGGCACCCGGCTGGGTCCGGTGGCGCTCCTCGGCCTGGCTGGCCAGGACACGCTGGGCTTCGGGCAGTGCGGCCAGCAGTGGGCTGGGCCGGTGAATGGTGAACGTGGGCACGAACCGGTCCCAGGCGACCTGCGCGACCGTGAGGTTCGTGTCCCCGTCGTCGACGGCATGGCCCAGGACGTTCAGAGCCCGTTCCGGGCGGAGCAGTTCCAGGCCGCGCCGCCGGAGGCCGATGGCGGCCGGACCGGTGGTCATGCCGCCGCCCGCCCAGGGCCCCCAGGCCACGCTGGTCGCCGGCAGGCCCCGGGCTCGCCGGTGCTCGGCCAGCGCGTCAAGGTAGGCGTTCGCGGCGGCATAGGCAGGTTGCCGGCCGCTACCCCAGGTCGCCGCGATCGACGAGAACAGGACGAATGCCTCGATATCCAGTTCCGCGGTCAGCTCGTCGAGCAGTGCCGCCCCGGCGGCTTTGGCGCGCGCGACCCGAGCCAGGTCAACCGCGCTCACGTCGGCGAGCGCGGCGGATTCCTCGGCACCGGCGGTGTGGAAGATCGCTCGCAGGGGCGGCCCGGTCTGGCCGGCCCAGTCCAACAGGGCTCCGGTCGCGTCCCGGTCCGCGATGTCAGCCGCCGCTATCGTCACGGTGGCCCCCGCTCCGGCCAGCCCGGCGGCCAGGGCACCGGTCCCGGCCTTGTTCGGACCGGACCGGCTGGTCAGGATCAGCCGCTGGGCGCCCCGCTGGGTGGCCAGCCACCGGGCGACGTGTGTTCCGATCGCGCCGGTTCCGCCGGTGACCAGCACCGTGCCCGAGGGCTGCCACCCTGGCTCGTGGTTCCGGTCGCGCGGCTGAGGGGCGCGAGCCAGCCGCCGGGCCAGGGTCCCGGCCGGGCGGATCGCGGTCTCGTTTTCCGCGCTGGTCCCGGCCAGCAGGCCGCACAGTTGCCCGGCGGTCCGATCGTCCAGCGTGGGAGGCAGGTCGATCAGGCCGCCCCACCGGCCGGGGTGTTCCAAGGCCGCGACCCGGCCCAGCCCCCACACCTGGGCCTGCACCGGATCGGTCACCATGTCCCCGGGCCCGGCCCGGACCGCTCCGCGGGTCAGAGCCCACATCGGCGCTTCGATCTCCGCGTCGCCCAAGGCCTGAATCAAAGCGAGGGTCCCGGCCGTTCCGGCCGGGACTCCCCGGTATCCGGCCCCGCCCGCATCCACTGGCTCCGGGCCGGCCTCTGCTGATCCCACGGCGACGGCCGACCCCGTGCCGGGTATCGCGAGCAGGGACACCACCCCGGCGACCGCCCGGGTAGCACCGGCGGCCAGTCCCGGGGCGCCAAGCCGCGTCTCGTCCCCAACCGCAGCGGCATCCCCGATGACCGCGGCGGCCTCGCCTCCGGCGGCGGAGGCAAAGGGGCCGGAGGGCGCGGAGGCGGCGAAGGCGGAGGATACGGCGGAGCCTGAGGGGCTGGAGGCGATGGCAGAGGAAGAGGCGGACGCTGCCAGAGCGGCGGTGAGAGGGGCCCGGTCCAGGGCCGCCGGGCTGACCACGTGCGCGTGGCCGCCGTGGGCGGAAATCGCCGCCGCGACCTGAGCCACCAGCGGATGCCCGCCCGCTGGGGCCACCACCAGCCAGGTTCCCGACAGCTCGGACCACGCCAGCCCGGTTCCTGACAGCTCAGCCGCAGAGAGCCCTGATCCAGAACCTTCTGCTCCAAGACGGCCGGTTCCAGGACGGCCGGTTTCAGCTGGGGCAGGGGCCGGCCCCGGGATCGAGACCGGCACCCAGATGACCCGGTACCGCCACGTCCCGGTGACCGCCCGGTCATGCTGTCCACGGCGCCAGGCCGCGAGTGCTGGCAGCAGGCCGTCCAGCCGTTCCTGGTCGCTGACGCCCAGCACCGCCGCGACCTGGGAGACGTCACTGCCATCGACGGCGGCCCAGAACCGGGCCTCGCCCACTGTGCCCGCTCCCTCAGAGGCCAGCGAGGGGGCAGCGGTCGGGGTGGGCCAGTAGCGCTGGTGCTGGAACGCATACGTCGGCAAGTCGACGCGCTGGCCGGGGGGCAGGATGGCGGGCCAGTGCAGGGTGGTGCCGTGGGTGTGGGCGCGGGCCAGGGCCTCGATCAGCGTTTCCGCCCCGGGCTGGGCCGACCGCTGCGCGGCGATGAAGACTGACCGGTCCGTGATGGCCGGGCCCAGCGCGGTCAGCGTCGCGTCCGGGCCGACCTCGAT
>DASXJM010000343.1:0-3117 GCA_036497405.1 Streptosporangiaceae bacterium
AGGCCCCCACCGCCAAGGCCCCGGCCGCCAAGGTTCCGGCGACGCAGCCGACCGACCACAGCTCGGCCGGGTCCGACGGCGCCGGCACCTCACTGGGCGGCGCCGAAATCCCTGGCATTCCCGCCCTGTCGTCCACCTCCAGCACCACGGACCACGCCAGCACCTCATCCACCACCGACCACTCAAGCGAGTCCGACTCCTCGACCTCCTCGGCGCCCACCGACGCGACCCCATCAGCCGAAGCCAGCACCTCGGCCGCCGTGCAGTCGCAGGCCCAGCCGCCGGCCGGAACCACCGACGCCGAGCTGACCGCGGTCATCCGGCCCGCCACCAGCAGCGAGCCCACCCACGCGGCAACGCCCAAGGCCACCCCGACTTCCACCACCGCCAAGAAGGCCACCAAGCGCAAGACCCCCGGGGTCAAGGCGCGCCGGGCCGCCCCCCGCTACCAGCCGGAGATGCCGCCCGCGGTCAAGAACGCCTTCCTCGCTTCGGCCCGCAAGCCGCTGACCCGGGCCGAGTTCCTCTACCGGGACGTGGCCGCTCGGGAGGGAGTGTCGTGGAAGATCCTGGCCGCCTGCGACTGGATGCAGTGCGACGCCCATCCCCGCTACTCGCCGGTGCGGGGCGAGAAGCTCGGCACGCCCAACCCCGACGGCACCGTGTTCCACACCAAGTCCGAAGCGCTGACCCAGTCGGCCCGGGACCTGGTCGCGCTGGCCGGAGCGGTCTACGGCATCGACCTGACCCTGGCCGTGGCGCTGTCGGTGCCGGAACTGGCCAACGTGTTCGCGGCCTACCGGTGGGGCGGGCTGCTGCGCCAGCACAACACCTCGGCCATGGAGTTCCCCTACTCGGTCCAGGGCCTGACCGATCAATTCCAGCACATGCGCTGGCCGAAGATCGCGAACCCCCAGGCCCCGGACAAGCCCGGCAGCCGGTACAAGCGGCCCTTCGGCGCCGTGCCGGTCGTGCTGAGCCTCGACTACCCCGCCATCGTCCTTTGACCGTGACCAGATAAGCCAGGTGAACCCGATGGTCCGCATCCTCGCCATCCTGCTCGGCCCGCTGATCCAGCGCCGTCTGGCCAGCTACCAGGCGGCCGTGGCCGGCAGCGCCCGCGCCAACTGGGCGGGGAGCCCGGCCCCGCAGCGGTCGGCGTACGGCCCGGCCGCCGGCGCCAGCCGGTCCGGGACCCGTGGCGGGCCGCGGCCCATGGACGGCAGCTACCGGCTGCACGGCCTGGAAGATCCACCGACCCAGGTGTTGCCACCGACCTCGCCCGAGCCCTGGACCCCGGCTCCCACGCCGCCGCCGGGGCCGGGCCGCCGCCGGTGGATCCCGCGCTGGCTGAAGTGGAGCTTGTTCCTGGTCCTGGTCGGGCTGGTGTTCCGGCGGGCCGTGGCGGCCATGGTCATGGCGGCCCTGTCGGCCAGCTTGCACTTTGTCGGCCTCAACGTGCACCTGCCCCACATCAGGTTCGGCTGGCCGTGGCAGTCGGCTGGTTCCAGCAGCTCCAGCACCAACGTGGCTGTCGGTCCCTGGGTGCTGCAGAAGATCGAAGGCATCTCCAAGCCGGCGCTGGGCACGGAGAGCTTCAACTTCGTGTTCACCCATAAGGTGTCGAAGAACATCGGGCCCTGGCCCTGCTGGTTCTCCAGCACGTTCTATGCGGTCGGGCACGCCTCGGCCACGGTCAACCTCAATCCGGGGCCGTCCTGGTGGGCTCCGACGACCGGGCATTACCAGCTGCAGGTGCTCAGCCGCCCGGCCGCGGGCCAGCCCGGGCGCGTGAACGTCACCATGGTGCTCCCGCCGCCGCAGCTCCCCCAGAACGTGCACGATGTCACCATCGACAACACGCTGTCCAAACCGCTCACCAGCGATCACAGCTGGACTTACCCCGGGCTGGGCTGCGGAGCCCTGATCAAGCCCCAGTTCTCGACCGCCGTGGTCTACGCGCAGGCTCAGCAGCAGGCCTTCTACCGGGTCAATCACGTCTCTTCGGTGACCCGGCCGCTGATCAGCACGGCCGAGTCCCAGGCGGTCCAGATCATCCGGAACAACTTCGTTCAGCCTACGGTCAATGCGCTGGGCTACGAGCTGAGCGGCTTTACCCTGCGGTGGGCGACCGGCTCTTGAAGGCTGAGGCGGTGCCGCTCCATTAATCCGACAACTTCAACCATTGATGGTGCCGCCGGTAATTGCTCGCGACTCTACCAATTTTGCCGGCGGTTTAGTGATGGCCAGGTTCCGGCAAACCCGGAAACGGCAACCCCGGGCCAACCCGTGACATCACGGGCTAAACCGCATCAGCTAGCGGCGCCGACCGTACTACCGGGCGAAACTACCGTCGGTGAGCACGGAATGAATACGATCCAGCGCGCCCAGTGGCGATTTGGACCGGGATCCAGAAACTGGGCTCGCGGACTTTGCGATTCGCTATTCACCGGCGGGAAATTTGGGTTATTTCTCTGATTACGGAAATTTCCCATAGGGGGTGGAGCAATGAGGCTCCGCTTGCTCGCGGCGGTGTCAGCGCTGGCCGTGACGACCACCGCCGGGCTGACCGCTTGTGGCGGCGGCGGTCCGGCGGCGACTTCCCTCGCGTCCAAGCTCGGATGCGGCAACGTCACCCAGGCCCCGCAGAACTCAACCGCACAGCAGGACATCGACTGTGACATGCCCGGCGGCGTCGCGGTTGAGATCGTCACCTTCGGCAGCACGTCCGACCTGACCACCTGGGTCCACAGCCAGGCCGCCGCGACCTGCTGCGTCACCGGCAAGGACTGGGCCGCCACCGTGACGCTGGGCTACAGCGGGTCGGCCAGCCCCTACTTCCAGAAGATCGTCCACGCGCTGGGCGGCCGCCAGGTCACCTCGGCCTCCTGACACCGAACGGTGGCCGGCGGGCGGTCCGTGCCACCATGGGCACGATGGCTGAGCCACCCGCTCCTGTGCTCCGGGCCGCCCGGGCCCTGGGCCGGGCCCGGACCTGGACCATCCTCACCCTCGACCCGGCCGCCGTGGCCCGGCGCCACCAGCCGGGGTTCGCTGATCTGATCGAAGGTTGGATCACTGGCGCCCAGCTGGACCAGACCCCCGCGGTCGCGCGCG
>DASXJM010000344.1:0-2094 GCA_036497405.1 Streptosporangiaceae bacterium
CAGCCGGGACAATCCCCGGTTCTTCGAGCTGATCGAGAACGCGCCCAGGAACGAGGGCGGGAAGAGCCCGTCGGTGTTCGCCTGGCCCGAGCTGGTGGACTTCCTCAAGGTGGCGGGCCAGCCGGTGGCCGGGCCGTGGCCACCGCACCAGGAGCCGCGGCCGGATCCGGAGGAGGACTCGCTGCCGGTGGCGGTGGCCGAGCCCGACGACGACCTTCCCGGACCCGGCGACCAGGCGGGGCCCCCCGGCCAATCGAACCCCTCCGACCGGTCGGGGCGGCCCTGATGTACCCGTCACGCTTCCGCTACGAGGTGGCCCGCTCGGTCGAGCAGGCCAGCCGGCTCCTGCACGACGGCGGCGACGACGCCAAGGTGGTGGCGGGCGGCCAGAGCCTGATCCCGATGATGAAGCTGCGCTTCGCCTCGCCGGAACTGCTGGTCGACATCAACGCCATCCCCGGGCTGGACTACCACCGCATCGACCCGGACGGCAGCATCCATGTGGGGGCCCTGTGCCGCCACGCCGACCTGGAGCACTCGGACCTGCTGCCGGGACGGCAGCCGACCATGACCGCGGCCGCGCCGCTGATCGCCGACCCGCTGGTCCGTAACCGGGGCACGCTGGTCGGCTCGCTGTGCCACGCCGACCCGCAGGGTGACTGGGCCTCGGTCGTGCTGGCCCTGGGCGGCTCGATCGTGGCCCAGGGCCCGGACGGGCAGCGCCTGATCCCGCTCCGGGACTTCGTGCTCGGCCCGTTCGAGAACGCACTGGCCCACGACGAGATCGCGGTCGAGGCGGTCATCCCCGCCCCCCGCGGCGCCCCGGCCGGCGGCTACCTCAAGCTGGAGCGCCGGGTCGGCGACTTCGCCACGGCCGGGGTGGCGGTGGCCCTGGAGACCGACGGGGCCCAGGTCATCCGGGCCGGGATCGCGCTCACCGGGGTGGGCGGGTCGACCATCGAGGCCACCGCGGCCGAAGAGGCGCTGACCGGGCGGCCGCTGACCGCGGAGACCATCGCCGAAGCGGGCCGGCTGGCCGCCGAGGCGGCCCAGCCCAAGTCCGACCACCGCGGCAGTGCCACCTACAAGCGGCACATCGTGAAGATGTTCACCACCCGCATCCTGAGCCGCATCGACGGGACGCAGGAAAGGGCCGCCTGACATGACGATCATCTACGAAGAGACCGACGAGGATGGCCCGGAGATCCCCCAGCAGCGGATCACGGTCCGGGTCAACGGCCGCAAGATCGTGGCCGAGGTCGAGCCGCGGCTGCTGCTGGCCCACCTGCTGCGCCATGGCATGCGGCTGACCGGTACCCACACCGGCTGCGACACCACCAACTGCGGCGCCTGCACGGTCCTGGTCGACGGCCGGGCCATCAAGTCCTGCACGATGTTCGCGGTCCAGGCCGACGGGCACGAGGTGACCACGGTCGAAGGACTGGCCAGCCAGAGCGAGCTGCACCCGCTGCAGGAGGGCTTCAAGGAGGAGCACGGCCTGCAGTGCGGGTTCTGCACGCCGGGAATGATGATGGCGGCCAAGCAACTGCTGGACCGGAACCCCGACCCCACCGAGGAAGACATCCGGTGGGCGATCTCGGGCAACCTGTGCCGCTGCACCGGCTACCAGAACATCGTCAAGTCGGTCCTGTGGGCGGCCGAGAAGCTGCGGGCCCAGGAGGGAACGTCGTGAGCCAGGCCGTTGACGAGATCAAGATCGGCGGCATGGGCGCGAGCCGCCGCCGCGTCGAGGACAACCGGTTCATCCGCGGCAAGGGCAACTACACCGACGACGTGGCCCTGCCCGGCATGCTGCACATGGAAATCCTGCGCAGCCCGATGGCGCACGCCCGGATCACCAAGATCGACGCCAGCCGGGCCTGGGACATCCCCGGCGTGCACCTGGTGCTGACCGGGGAGATGATGGCCACCCGCAACCTGGCCTGGATGCCCACCCTGTCCTACGACACCCAGGCCGTGCTGGCCACGGACAAGGTGCGGTTCCAGGGCCAGGAAGTGGCCTGCGTGATCGCGGACGACCCGTACATCGCCAAGGACGCCTGCGAGGCCATCGAGGTCGACTACGAGCCGCTG
>DASXJM010000345.1:0-10297 GCA_036497405.1 Streptosporangiaceae bacterium
GTACCGCGCGCTGGCCGCGGTCCTTGCCCTCGCGGCCTGGCCGCTGTCCGTAGCGGTGGACGCGGCCGCCGGCATCGCGCTGCTGGCCGCGGTCACCGCCGGTTCCGTGGCGGCCGAGAGCCAGGCTGCGCGCGCGGCCGGCCGACCGGCCGCTCGCGCTACCGTTGAAGCATGATCGACCGCTATACGCTGCCGGAAATGGGCCGGGTCTGGTCCGAAGCCCACAAGTACGAGCTCTGGTGCCAGGTGGAGACCATGGTGCTGGAGGCGAACGCCCAGGCCGGGACGGTGCCGGCCGACGCGGTCGGGCCGGTGCGGGCGGCGGCCCCGCCCACGCCTGAGGCGGTCGCCGAGGTGGAGGCGGTCACCGACCACGACGTGATCGCGTTCCTCACCGCCTGGGCCGACAACACCACCCCGCGCAGCGCGGCCGCCTACGTCCACTTCGGCATGACCTCCTCCGACCTGGTCGACACGGCCCTGGCCGTACAGCTCACCGAGGCCACCGACATCCTGCTGGCCCAGGCGGACACCCTGGTCGCGACGCTGCGCGACCACGCGCTGGCCCACCGGGAGACGCTGCGGCCGGGCCGCACCCACGGAATCCACGCCGAGCCGGACGTGTGGGGGCACCGGGTGGCGGACTTCGCCTTCGCGGCCGCCCGGGGCCGGGACCGGCTCCGGCGGGCCCGCGCGGCGGTGGCCGTGGGCAAGCTGTCCGGCCCGGTCGGCAACTACTCCAACATCTCGCCCGCCATCGAGGCCGAGGTGATGCCCGCGCTGGGCCTGCGGGCGGCCGACGTCGCCACCCAGGTGGTCATGCGGGACGGGATCTCGGAGTGGGTCAGCGCGCTGGCCATCCTGGCCACCGTGTGCGAGGCGGTGGCGCTGGAGATCCGGCACGGGCAGCGCACCGAGGTCCGCGAGCTGGCCGAGCCGTTCCGCCGGGGCCAGAAGGGCTCCTCGGCCATGCCGCACAAGAAGAACCCGATCCGGTCCGAGCGGATCTGCGGCCTGGCCCGGGTGGTGCGGGGCTACGTGACCCCGGTCCTGGAGGGCATCCCGCTGTGGCACGAGCGGGACATCTCCCACTCCAGCGTGGAGCGGGTGGCGCTGCCGGACGCATCGATCGCCGTCGATTACCTGCTGCACCTGACCACCGGCCTGATCGAGGGCCTGGTGGTGGACGCGGACCGGATGCGGGCCAACCTGGACGCCACCCACGGTCTGCTCTACTCCTCGGCCGCGCTGCTCGAACTGGTCGCCTCGGGCCTGCCCCGGGAAGACGCCTACGCCCTGGTCCAGACGGCCGCCATGGACACCTGGAACACCGGTACCCCGTTCCGGGACACGCTGCGCAAGGAGGCCGCCGCGCGCGGGCAGGCCATCGACGAAGCGCGGCTGGACGAAGCCTGCCGGCCCGAGCGGTACGTGACCCGCCTGGGCCCGGTTTTCGACCGGTTGGAGCGCCTCTCGTGACCGGCGCGGGCAGCACGGCAAATCGTGTCAAGCCGCCGCTGACGGGCAGGCCCGGTGGAATACTGGGCACCGCATTTGCGCGTGGGGCCTGCCGCCCGGCCCCCTATCGGCCCTCGGCCGTGTCCTTCCCACCTCCCTCGACAGGAGTTGTTTCCATATGACGATGGGCACTGAGACCCGCTACCGCGTACGGGGCGGAGCCCCGCTACACGGCACCGTCTTCGTGCAGGGCGCGAAGAACGCCGCACTGAAGATGATCGCGGCGTCGCTGCTCGCCTCCAAGGGCCGGACGGTCCTGCGGAACGTGCCGCCCATCGAGGATGTACGCCGGGCCGTGGAGCTGGCCCAGGCGGTGGGGGCCATCGTCGAATTCCACGAGTCCGAGCGCACGCTGGTGGTGGACGCGTCCCGGCTGACCAGCCCGGTCCTGCCGGCCGAGATCGCGCGCCGGTTCCGCAGCTCGGTGCTGTTCGTGCCGCCGCTGCTGCACCGGCTGGGCGAGGCGCACATCGAGGGCATCGGCGGCTGCAACCTCGGCGACCGGAACCTGGACTTCCACTACCGGGGCTTCGCCCGGCTCGGCGCGGTGGTCGACGAGGGCGAGTCGGTCATCCACATCAAGGCCGGCACCAACGGCCTGCGCGGCGCGCACCTGTACCTGGACACCCCGTCGCACACCGGCACCGAGAATCTGATCATGGCCGCGTCCATGGCCCCGGGCACCACGATCATCGACAACGCCGCGCTCGAGCCCGAGGTCCTCGACGTGATCGCGTTCCTGACCAAGATGGGCGCGCGCATTCACGGCGGCGGCACCGGGTTCGTCACCGTGGAGGGCGTCGACGAGCTGACCGCGGTCGAGCACACGGTGATGCCGGACCGGATCGACGCGGGCGTGTTCGCCATGGCCGCCGCGATCACCGGCGGCGAGCTCAACCTGGTCGGCGGCTCACTCGAGCACTTCGGTGTGGTGCGCTGGAAGCTTGAGCAGATGGGTGTGGAGTTCTCCACCCAGGGCGCGGTCCTCCAGGTCCGCCGGGAGCACCCGCTGCGCCCGATCAACGTCATCACCTCGCCGTACCCGGGCTTCGCGACCGACCTGCAGTCGCCGATCATGGCGCTGGCCTGCATGGCCGAGGGGCCCAGCTACATCCGCGAGACCATCTTCGACGGCCGCTACACCCTGGTGGGCGAGCTGAACAAGATGGGCGCCAAGGTCGAGATGGACAACAACGTGGCCATCGTGCACGGGCCGAGCAGCCTGCACGGCGCCGAGGTGGTGGCCCACGACCTGCGGACCGGCATCGCGCTGATCCTGGCCGGTCTGGCCGCCGAGGGCGAGACCGTGGTCGCGCCCGGCTACCTGATCGACCGCGGGCACGCCTCGATCGCCCAGCGGCTGACCACCCTGGGCGCCGACATCCAGGCCGAAGACGCCGATCCCGCCTGACCAGCGGCCGGTTCCGGCTCACCCGCGGACCGGACACGACCCATCGGCATCGCCGGCATAACTGGGCCATCACCAGCCGGCAAAGCCCTAGCGGTTTACCACCCCATGGGTGATAAACCGGTTTTTGGCTAGCTTGATCGTGATTATTTCGGCCTCATACACCCCTTCACAAATTGAGCTGGATGAGTTACGAAAAGTACTGACCGGCATCAACTCGGAGTGATGAGGTGGCTCGATTGTGCGAGATACGGCTGGTAGCTGGTTACCGAATGCGGATGGGGTGAACGTTGAGCACGCACGTCAGCAGCGACCTTACGGCCTGCCTAGGGTTAACGGTCTCCGGGGGAAAAGGCCTATGACCGCGCGCAGGCATCTGCCCAGTGAGCTCATCATCGGCGTGGTCGGTCCGTACGACCTGGTCGAGCGGATCATGCTGTCCGGGGCCGCTGCCCGGGATGAGACCCTGGGCGCGGGCCCGGGCGGGCCCGGCGCCCCGGCGGTGCCGCTCAGCGGGAACTCCGCGGCGGGACCGGCCGGCGCGCTCCGGCCCGAGCCCGGCCCGCGGCCGGGCCCGGCCGACCCGATCCCCGGCACCACCCCGCCCGGCGCCCCGGCCTGGTCCATGGATGAGAACCGGGGGCTGGCCGGCGGCATGCTGCCCCGGCGGCTGATCGCGGCCGCCTACCGGCGCGAGCGGGAGGCACCGGAGAAGGTGGCCCGGCTCGGTGCCGCCATCGACGTGTGCCTGTTTGCCAGCCCGGTCCCGTACGAGTACGCCCGCCGGGCCGGGGCCATCTCGGTCCCGTCCACCTACGTCCGGCTGGACGGGGGCGCGCTGTACGCGGCCCTGCTGCGGGCCAGCCGCGAGCAGGGCCACGACATCGAGCGAATCAGCGTCGACGTCCTGGACCGGCAGGCCATCGACGAGGCCTACGCCGAGCTGGGGATCCCGTCCGAGGGCGTGCGGCTGCGGCAGGACCCGGCCAGCCCGGCCGCGCTGGCCGCCTTCCACGAGCGGTTGTGGCGTATGGGGGAAACCTCGGTCGCCCTGACCTGCATGGACTCGGTGAACCGACGGCTGGCCCGGGCCGGCGTCCCGGTCATCAGCATCCGCCCGACCGACGCCGCGATCCGGATGGCGGTGTGGAACGCGGTGCTGCTCGGCGGCCACCACCGGCTGGAGGCGGCCCAGCTGGCCATGGTCGTGGTCGAGGTCCCCCGGCTGCGGGAGGGCGCTCGCCGGGCGTTGTCCCGCTATTCGCGGGACGAGCTGCGGCTGACCGTGCACCGCTTCCTGACCACCGAGGCCCAGCGCATCCAGGCCATGGTCGGGCAGGCCGACGACCACTCGTTCGTGATCGCGGCCACCCGCGGTTCCCTGGCCAGCTTGACCAGCGAGTTCACCGAGCTGCCGTTCGAGGAGCGGGCCCGGGCCGAGCTGGGCGTCACCATCGAGGTCGGGGTGGGCATGGGCCGCACGGCGCAGGAGGCGGAGACGTCCGCCCGCAGCGCCCTGTCCCGGTCCCGGTCCACGGCCACCGGCGCCACGGCGCCGGTCCGGGAGGGCCAGCCGCTGGTGCCGCCGCCCCGCCGGGCCCCGGCCCTGCGGACCGCACCGTCCCGGGGCGTGGAGACCCTGGCCCGGCTGGCCGAACGGCTGGAGGGGTCGGACACGGCGCTGGTGGTGGACGCCGAGACGGCCGGGCGCCTGCTCGGCGTGACCTCACGGACCGCCCGGCGGCTGCTCCGGGGCCTGGTCGACGAGGGCCTGGCCTGGCCGTTGCCGCCCAGCCGGGCGGCCCAGCCGGGACGTCCCCGGCAGTTCTACCGCCTGATCACCGAGAAGCTGGAGGAACTCGAACCCTCGCGGACCCCCTGACCGGGGGCACCACCGGGGGCGCCGGTCAGGCCCGCTGCGGGAAGGCCCGGGCCACCGACAGGAAGAGGTCGTTGGCTTCGGGCTCACCCACCGAGACGCGGGCGCCTTCGCCGCCGAAGGCGCGGACGCTGACCCCGGCCGCGGTGCAGGCGGCCGCGAAGCTGGCGGTCTGCTCACCCAGCCGCAGCCAGACGAAGTTGGCTTCGGAGGGCGGCACTGTCCAGCCGTCGGCCAGCAGGGCCTCGCGCATCCGCGTCCGCTCCTTGACCGTGGCTTCGACCCGCTCCAGCAGCTCGTCCTCGGCCGCCAGCGAGGCGACCGCCGCCGCCTGGGCCAGGCTGTTGACCGAGAACGTCAGCATGGTCTTGCGCACAGCCTGGGCCACCGCCGGGTGCCCGACCATGAACCCGACCCGCAGCCCGGCCAGCCCGTAGGCCTTGGAGAAGGTGCGCAGCACGGCCACGTTGGGCCGGTCCCGGTACAGGTCCAGCCCGTTGGGCACCGACTCGTCCCGCATGTACTCGCGGTAGGCCTCGTCCAGCACGACCAGGCAGTCGCCCGGGACCCGGTCCAGGAACCGGGTCAGCTCGTCGGCGTGGACCACGGTGCCGGTGGGGTTGTTCGGATTGCAGACGAAGATCAGCCGGGTCTGCGGGGTGATGGCCGCGGCCATCGCGTCCAGGTCGTGGGTCTCGTCCCGCAGCGGGACCTGGACCGCGGTGGCCCCGGTCAGTGCGGTCAGGCCCGGGTAGGCCTCGAACGAGCGCCAGGCGTACAGCACCTCGGTGCCGGGCTCACCGGCCGCGCTGAGCAACTGCTGGGCCACCCCGACCGAGCCGCAGCCCACGGCCACGTGGTCCAGGGGCACGCCGAAGCGCTCGGCGATCGCCGCGGTCAGCAGTTCCGCCCCGTTGTCCGGGTACCGGTTGATCCCCAGCGCCGCCTCGGTGATGACCTTGGCCACCGACGGCAGCGGTCCGAACGCCGACTCGTTCGAGGACAGCTTGAACGATCGGCCGTCCACGGCCTGGACGGTGGCCCCCGGAACGTAGCCGGGCATGTCGTCGAGAATGCGGCGGAGCCGCGGCGCTTCACTCACCCATTCAGTTTCGCACGCCCCGGCTGGTCCGCCGCTAGTGCAGCGTCTTGGCCGCGTGGGCGTAGGCCTGAGCGGCCAGGGTGGTGACCACGCTGGCCGAGGCACCCGGGCCCACGATGGTGACCGCGCCGACGAAGTTGCTGCCCCGGTAGACCACCGACCACACGTTGATGCTCTCGGCCCCGGTGGCCTTGATGTTCATGGCCCGGGCGGCCTGGCCGAGGTTGCGAACGGACTGCTCGCTGACCGTGTAGACGAACGTCTTACCCTTGGTGGTGGCGGTGTACCGGGCGCAGTTGGCCGGGACCTGGTTGCGCATGGCCAGGGCCGCGGTGGCGGTGGACGGGGCCAGCAGCACCTCGGAGACGCCGTTGTTGCCGACCTTGAAGGTGGAGACGGTCGCCGGGACCTTGGCGAACGACGGCGAGTTGAAGCCGGTCACAGAAGTCTTGGCACATACCGCGGGCTTGACCGCGAGGCCATGCAGGGAGGTCTTGGTCGCCTTGACCGCGGCCAGCGAGCCGTAGGCGCCGGACTCCACCGGCTCGGCCGGTGACTGGCCGTTGATCTTGGTCAGCAGGGCCCCGCGCAGCTGGCTGGCGCTGTAACTGGCGGTGGCTGCCGACGGCGTGCTGGCCGGCCCGCTGGACGCCGGGGCGGCGGATGGTGACCCCGAGCTACCCGAGCAGCCGGTGACGGCCAGGACCGCCAGGGCGGGCGCGGCGGCGAGCGCGGGCAGACGTGACCAGCGAAGCTGCGACATGAAGGATGGCCTCTCTCACGCTATGAAACATTATGATTTCAGAGCGTGAGCTTACTGGACTCAAAGTGATCGAATGACGTCATTCTGTGAAACAACTGGGCCGGGCGGAGGGGCGGCCGGAGGGCGGCCATGAGGTGGCCGGGAGTGGCCGGGTGGCCGGGTGGCCGGGTGGCCGGGTGGCCGGGAGTGGCCGGGAGTGGCCGGGAGTGGCCGGTCAGCTGACGACGATGGTGACCTGCAGCGCCTGCACCAGCTGGCACTGTGCCCCCACCGGGGCTCCGCCGCTCCGGCTGATGTAGGCCATCGTCCCGACTGCCGGGCTGGCCAGCGGGGTCCGGGGCGTCTGAGCCGAACGGCACGGCAGCCGGACCACGAAGAGCCGGGCCACGCCGGCCCGGACGGCCGAATAGGTGGCGGCCGGCGACTGGATCGCCCCGCCGGGCCGGGCCGGCGCCGGAACCAGCGCGGTCCCGATGAGCCGGGGCGGTTTGGAGCCGGCCATGAGCGACAGCTTGCCGGCCGAGGACACCTGCACCATCTCGCCGGTCCGCACGCAGTACCGCTGGCCGTTACTGGCCTGGGTGATGAGCAGCGTGGTCTTGGTCGATCCGGCCGGCCAGGCCGCGCATCCGGGCCCGGATGCGCCGCCACCCGCCACCGGGCTGACCGTCCCATTCGGGTCATTCGGTGAAGAAGGCGGACCGCTCGACATCGGCGACCCCGGTGTGACGGCGGACGACGCCGCGGTCGATGGCCCGGCGTTGCCCCCGGCCTGGGCCGGACCGGCCGGTGATCCGGACGCACATCCGGTCAGCACCAGTCCGGTCAGCAGCGCACCGGCGGCCGCGGCCGCGTACTGCTTCACGTGGCCATCGTCGCCTGCGGGACCCGCCATGACATTTCTCTCCTATCAATAGCCGCCAGTTGGACGTCCCAGCGTCACCTCCGGTTCCGTCCCGGTCCCGTTCCGTACCCAGCCTGACCACGGAGACGCCGTGACTCCGCGCGCTGTTTCACCTACTTCCGGCGGGTGGTATGAAGGCGAGGTCAGAGAATAAGCAGGAGAGGGCGCGAATTAGTGGCCATGCGCAAGGCGGCGGGCGTGCTTGAGGGAGGGCCGGACCTCCCCGAGGGCTTTATGTATTCGGTGAAACGCCGACTGCTGGGGCCACCGCTCGTCAACGAGCAGCTCGGCGAGCAGCGGCTGTCCAAGCCGCTGGCCCTGGGCGTGCTCTCTCCGGACGGCATCTCTTCCTCGGCCTACGGCACCGAGGAAATCCTGATCGAACTGCTGCCCTACTTCGGGCTGGTCGCGTTCACGCTGATTTTGCCGTTCACGCTGGTGATCCTGCTCGTCATGTTGCTGGTGATCCTGTCGTACCGCGAAGTCGTCATGGTCTACATCCGGCCCGGCGGCTCGTACGTGGTGGCCAGGCAGAACTTCGGGCCCAAAACCGCGCAGGTGTGCGCGGTCGCGCTGCTGATCGACTACATCGTGACGGTCGCGGTCCAGACGGCGGCGGGCACGGCCGCCATTGCGTCGACGTTCCCGGCCATCGGCCCCTACGACCGCTACATCACCATCGGGGTCGTCCTGCTGATGTGCTTCGGCAACCTGCGCGGCATCAAGGAGGCCGGACGGTTCTTCGCCATCCCGACCTACCTGTTCGCCGGGTCCGTGATCCTCATGATCGTCGTCGGGCTGATCCGGCAACTCTTCTTCCACCTGTCGGTGCTGAACGTGTCCGCCGTGCACGACACGATCAAGGTGCACCACTCGTCCTCCCTGGTGCTGGGGACGACGGTCTTCGTCTTCCTGCGCGCCTTCGCCAACGGCGGCGCCTCCCTGACCGGCATCGAGGCGGTATCGGACGCGGTCGGCGGCTTCCGGCCCCCGGAGGGGCGCAACGCCCGCCAGGTCCTGGTCACCGAGGGCCTGATCCTGGGATTCCTGGTGGCCGGCATCTCCTGGCTGGCCCACGCCACCCACGCCACCCCGCGGTCGACCGGCTACCCCACCGTGCTGGCCCAGGAAGCCGACCTGATCTTCGGCCACTCGTTCATCGGCCTGATCTTCTACTACCTGATCCAGGCGGCCACCGCGCTGATCCTCTACACCGGGGCCAACACCAGCTTCAACGGGTTCCCGTTCCTGGCCAGCTACGTGGCCGGAGACGCGTTCCTGCCCCGCTGGCTCCTCAAACGCGGGCACCGGCTGGTGTTCTCGAACGCCATCATCCTGCTGACCATCTGCTCGGTGGCGCTGCTCATCATCCGCGGTTCCAACGTCAACAACCTGGTGCCGCTGTACGCGATCGGCGTGTTCACCGCGTTCGCGATGGCCGGGTTCGGCATGGCCCGCTACCACTCGCGCCGGCGGGAGCGGGGCTGGCGGCGTAAGTACGTGATCAACTTCTCGGCCGGGGTGCTCACCGCGATCGTGGTGGCGATCTTCGCGGTGGTGAAGTTCACCGAGGGCGCCTGGATCGTGGTGGTGCTGTTCGCCATCGGCGTCCCGGCCCTGATCCGGCTCAACCGCGAGTACAGCATGGAGTCGGACGTGCTGGCCGCCATCACCGGAGCCCAGCCCCCGCCCCCGCCGCACTACTCGCGCCGGACCGTGTTCGTGTTCGTGGACAGCTTCGACCTGGCCACCATAGCCGCGCTGCGGTATGCCCGCAGCCTGCGGCCGACCTCGCTGCGGGCGGTGCACTTCGTCATCGACAGTGCGCGGGCCGAGAAACTGCGGGAAGAGTGGACCCGGGCCAACCGGGGCGTGGTGCTGGACTTCATCGACGTGCCCGACCGCCGACTGACCCGCGCCGCCGCCGAACTGGTCGGCCAGGAGGTCGAGGACCCCGGCACGCACGTGACCGTCATCCTGCCCCGGCGCAGCTATTCGGCCTGGCTCGGCCGGCTGCTGCACGACCGGACCGCGGACAAGATCGCCGAAGTGGTGAGCCGGATCCCGCGCTCGGCGGCCACGATCGTGCCCTACGACGTGCAGAGCCGGGTCCGGGTGCTGCAGGAGCGGCACGGCGGCCCGGGCGGGGTGCTGGCCACGCCGCCCGGGGGCACCGCGGCCGGGGGCACCGCGGCCGGGGGCACCGCGGCCGGGGGCACCGCGCCCGGCACCACCGCCACCTCCGGCGTTTCCGGCGTCACGACGGGGCCGTCGGAGCGACGGCGGCCGCGGGACGGGGCGAAAGCGCCGAACGGCGCCAAGCAGCCCGCCGGTACCGGATCCGACGGCAAGGGCCCCAACGGCACCGAACCACCGGAGGCCGCCGGGACGGCCGCGGCGGCGGCCAGCCAGGAATCCCCGTCAGAGCAGGAGATGGATTCGGTGCGCAAGCTTCGTGATCTGATCAAGGGCCGCGACGAGGCCGACGCTCACACCGGGGGCAAGGCGGCCGCCGTCGACCGGCCCAAGCCGCCGGGCGGGGTCAAGCCGATCGGCTCGCTGGCCGAACCGGGCAAGGCCAGCATCCAGGGCCGGGTCCGGGCCCTGGAGATCCGCCCGGTCGAGCAGAACTCGGTGCTGGCCCTGGAGATCACCGACTCGTCCGGCGACCTGACCGCGCTGTTCTACGGGCGGTCGCACATCGCGGGCGTGATCTGCGGCTC
>DASXJM010000346.1:0-22582 GCA_036497405.1 Streptosporangiaceae bacterium
CAGCCGCAGCCCGGAGATGGTCGGGCTGACCCCCTTCACCACCTGCTCGTACTGCGGCAGGTAGGTGATCGCGCCGAACATCGAGAACCCGACCACGAACCCGACCGCGCTGCTGACCGAGAACACCCGGTACCGGAACAGCCGCAGCGGCAGCACCGGTTCGGCCGCCCGCCGTTCGGCCACCACGAACAGGACCAGCAGCACCACGCCGCCCACGCCCAGGGCGATAATCGGGGCCGAGGCCCAGCCGTAGGTGTTGCCGCCCAGCGTGGTCAGCAGCACGAAGCTGGTCGCCGCGCCGGCTAGCAGCAGCGTGCCCAGGTAGTCGATGGTGTGTGCGACCCGGCTGCTCGCCGCCGCCGGCAGCACGGCCGCGGTCACCAGCAGCGCCACCACGCCGATGGGCAGGTTGATGTAGAACACCCAGCGCCAGGACAAGTTGTCCACGAAGAACCCGCCGATGAGCGGGCCGGCCACGCTGGTCACCCCGAACACCGCGCCGAAGATGCCCTGGTAGCGTCCGCGTTCGCGGGGTGAGACCACATCACCGACGATGGTCTGGGCGCCGATGATCAGGCCGCCGCCGCCGATGCCCTGCAGGGCCCGGAACGCGATCAGCTCGATGATCGAGCCGCTCAGCCCGGCCAGCGCCGACCCGATCAGGAAGATGACGATCGAGGCCTGGAAGAAGATCTTGCGCCCGTACTGATCGCCGAGCTTGCCCCACAGTGGGGTCGAGGCGGTGGAGGCCAGGATGTAGGCGGTCACCACCCAGGACAGGTGGGACAGCCCGTGCAGGTCGCCGGCGATCGTGGGCAGCGCGGTGGCCACGATCGTCTGGTCCAGTGCGGCCAGCAGCATGCCCAGCAGCAGCGCCCCGATGATGACCAGCAACCGCTGGTGGCTGATGCCCTGGCCGGGCTCGGCGGGCGCCGGGGGAGCAGTCACAATAACGGAATGCCCACGCGACCAGCGCCTAACCAGCCCAAACCGCTGACCCGGATCGCGCTGATCGGCAGCTGCGCCGGGTTCGTGGTCATCGGCGGACTGCAGGCGCTGTACGGCCCGGCCATCCCGGCCTTCCGGGCCAAGTTCGGCGCGACTCCGGCCGTGGCCGGGCTGGGCCTGTCAGCCGAGTTCGCCGGGGCGCTGATCGGCATCGTCGGCTACCACCTGCTGCTGGCCCGGCGGGGCGACCGGCAGTTGCTCGCCTGCTCCTACGCGCTCATGGCCCTGGGCACTATCGGGTTCGCCCTGGCTCCCTCGTGGCCCCTGTCGCTGGCCGCCGCGCTGGTCACCGGGTTCGGCTCCGGTGGCATCGACTACGGCCTGAACCAGCTGTTCACGGTGGGCTACGGCCAGCGCAGCGCGGCCATGCTCAACCTGCTCAACGCCTACTTCGGGGTCGGCGCGGTCATCGGCCCGGCCCTGATCGGCTGGGCCGGCGCCGGACGTTACCCGTGGCTGTTCGGGGCGGTGGCGGTGCTGTCGGTGCTGCTGATCCCGACCCTGCGGGGTGTCCGCGTCACGCAGCCTTCTTCACCAATATTGAAGGTCACGTCTTCGGGTCCCGATCACCCGCGGAGCCGTATCCGGGCGATCGTGACCGCGTTCGTGGTCCTCTACGTGCTCTACGTGGCCATCGAGTCCGGAGTGGGGGGCTGGGAACCGACCCACCTGGAGGCGGTCGGCTACCCGGCCGCGATCGCGGCCACCGCCACCTCAGGGTTCTGGCTGGCCCTGACCGCGGGCCGGTTCCTGGCCGTCCCCATCAGCCTGCGCTGGCCCGCGCCCGCCATCGTGACCGTGTGCTGCGCGGGCATGGTCGTGTTCCTGGGCCTGGCCACGATCCCGTCCGTCGCGCCCTGGGCCTACGGCGGCCTCGGCTTCATGTGCGCGCCGATCTGGGCCACCGGGCTGCCCTGGCTGGCCCGGGCCGCCCCCAAGGTCGCCGCGGCCGGGGCCTACGTCATGGCCACCTCGATGCTCGGCGGCATCGCGTTCCCGCCGCTGCTGGGCCGGACGATCGAGGTGGCCGGCGTCCGTTCGGTCCCCGTGCTGCTGGGGGCCGTGGCCGTGGTGTGCACCGGCCTCAGCCTGTGGCTGCGCCGGGTCACCCGGCCGGAAGCCCCCGCTCAGGAGGCTTCGTCCGCGTACGAGCCGTACCGGGCCGGGCCGTCCGGCTGATAGCGGGCGATGATGACCCCGGCGCCGGTGGTGTGGCTGTCCACCAGCTTCAGCGCCCGGGCCGGGGCCCCCTCCCGGAACAGCTTCTTGCCCGTGCCCAGATGCACCGGGTGGAAGTAGAGGAGGTACTCGTCGATCAGGTCGGCCTCGATCAGGGTCTGGGCCAGCTGGCCGCTGCCGTGGACCTGCAGTTCCCGGCCCGGCTGCTCCTTGAGCTTGGCCACCTCGGCCACCACGTCGCCGCTCAGGATGGTGGTGTTCTGCCAGTCCGCCGAGGTCAGCGTGGTCGAGGCCACGTACTTGGGCAGCGTGTTCAGGGTGGTGGCGACCGGGTTGGCCGGGTCGGTCTGCTTCGGCCAGTAGCTGGCGAAGATGTCGTAGGTCTTGCGGCCCAGCAGCACGCCGTCGGCCCGGCTCATCCAGTCGGTCACGGAGGCGCCGAAGTCCTCGTCCCCGTACGGGAACCCCCAGCCGCCGTGCTGGAAGCCGCGGTCGGTGTCTTCACTGGGGCCGCCGGGGGCTTGCAGCACGCCGTCGAGGGTCAGGAAGGTCTGAATCGTAAGTTTCATGTACGGGCAGACGGCGGCCTGCCCGTCAACTCATCGGTGCCGTGCCGCCTGGTTAGGGCACGATCGTGACCGGGCACGGCTTGCACCGCAGCAGCCGGCGTCCGAGCGAGCCGAACAGCCGGTGCCGCCAGCCCTCCGACGCCCCGACGATGATCATCTCGGCGCCGGTCTGCTCGGCGACCCGGCGCAGCTCGGTCAGGGGACTGCCGTTCCTGATCATCACCCGGGCCCCGCAGCCCCAGACCGACACGTCCGACGTGATCTGGGTCCAGACCTCGTCCTCCATGTCCTTCTGGGCCTCGGTCTCGGCGGCCACGATGCCGGCGTCGACCCACCCGGACAGGGCCACCGGCGTCCGCAGCGGCGGCCGCACGTAGACCACGACGAGCGGGGTGCACTGGCGCCGGGCCAGCCCGGCCGCGTAGGCCAGCGCCCGCAGCGAGGTGCCGGTGCCGTCCACGCCGACCACGATGCCGCCGGGCCCGTCGGTGCCCAGCTCGGCCTCGCCGCTGGGCGTGACCCGCCGGACCCGGGCCGGCTCCCGGCCGAAGCTGTCCGGGGCCAGGCCGCGCCGGGGATCGTCGGGGGCCAGGCCGCGTTCACGGTCGCGGTCCGGCTGCCGTTGGGGTTCTTCTTCGTCCGGCCGCCATGAGGGAACGCTGGTCACGACGTCACCGCCTTCTTTTCCTGCTCTTCGTGCGCGATGATCCTGCGCAACGCGGGCATGGCCGCGGCCAAGGCGGCCCGGTCCGCGTCGGGCAGGGATTCGAGGTCGGCCAAGAGCACGCAGGTGCGGGCCTCTTCCAGGTCCCGCAGGACCTTCATGCCTTCCTCGGTGAGGCAGACCGAGACCACGCGCCGGTCGGTTCCCCCGGAGTCCCGGCGCACCCAGCCCAGGCGTTCCATGCCGCTGATACAGCCCGACATCGTCGGCTGGGTCACCGAGCACGCCTCGGCCAGGCTGGTCACTCGCTGCGGACCCGAACTGCTCAGGAGCAGCAAGGTCCACGCCTGGGTCAGGCTGATCTGCGGCGGCAGAATGGCCCGCCGCAGCAACATGGACAGTTCGACCAGGGCCGCCCCCAGCTCATCGGCCAAATCGGCCTGCACCGCCCGGGTGTCCCCGGAGCGGCCGTTGAGCTGGGCGGGCGTGGCCATGGGTCAGATCTCCCGGTCCCGGATGATGACCACCGGACAGGGGGCGTGGTGCACGACGTGCTGGCTGACCGAGCCGAGCAGAGCCTCGGTGAACCCGCCGTGGCCGCGGCTGCCCACCACCAGCAAGCTGGCGTCGGCCGACCGGTCGAGCAGGATCTGCGCCGCGTGTCCTTCGGCGATCCAGGTCCTGATCCGCACCTCGGCCGCGGGCCCGTCCGGCCGCGCGTTCTTGACCACGGCGATGGCCTTGGTCAGGGCTTCGGCGGCGAGATCGGCGTAATTGGTGCCGTCCGGCAGCGGCACGCCGTAGCTGTTCGGGAAATGCCAGGCGGTGACGGCTTCAACCGAAGCCTTGGTCAGCGCGGCCTGGTCAACGGCCCATTCGAGAGCCTTGATCGAGGACGGCGAGCCGTCCACTCCAACCACGATCACCAGCTCTGATGAAGAGCCCGAAACTGAAGAGCCCGAAACTGAGGAACGCTGTGATGCCGACATGGTTTCCTCCTCGAAACCAGATCCGGCAGGCAAGGGGCGGCCCGACCCGAAGCTCGGGCACGGGGCCCGGCTCCTTCCCGCGATGTCCCACCACAGGACATCACCGGTTCACTCCTTCAATATATATAGGCCCCCTATGCATGTCAACCACCGAGTTGACCCGCACTTTGCCCGACCTTGACCTTGATCACCACTCCCACTCCCCACCGAGTGGCCTTATCGTGCCCTGCCCGCTCCCCAAACGCCAGTACCCGGCCCCAAAAGCCCTCCATCCCGAGAAGACCGACCGGACCCCCATCCGGCTCGCAACCCGTCGACCAGACCTTCGGTATGAATAAATTCCTTGGAATCTAGTTTTGCTAGTCTGGGTTTCATGGGACCGAACTTCGCGGGGCCGGAGCTCACGGCGCTGTTCAGCGAGCTCGTGCGGCTGGAAGTCGAGCTGTGGGACGCGGTCGAGGGCCGGGTCCGGGCTGAGCATGCGATGGGACTGGGCAGCTACGAGGTGATGAGCGTGATCGCCCGGGAGCCGGGATGCCGGGTGCACGACATCGCGGCCGCGCTGAGCATCACCGTGGGCGGGGTCAGCAAGATCGTGGACCGGATCGAAGCCGTGGGACTGTGCGGGCGGCGGGTCAACCCTGGGGATCGGCGTTCGTCCATTGTCGAGCTCACCGCGGACGGGGAACGCCGGCTGAGCGAGGTCACCCGCACCGTCGAAGCCGAACTCGCCCGCCGCCTGGCCCCCGCCGTGCGGGACCGTGCCCCGGCCGAGTTCACCCGCATGCTGGCCGACCTCCGCGCCGCCGTCCGGGCCAGCGACCCCGGCCAGGCGGCCAGCTGATGGCTGGTAGGCGGGCCCGCGATCGTGAACGTCCCGGCGGGTTTCTTTCGCCGGTCGCGAAAGCGCTTCGGCCGGCCGCGGGCTCCCGGTTACCGTGACCTCACCAGGACCATGACGTCAAGCGCCGCCAGGAGGGCCCGCGAGATGCCGAAACTGACCGTGATCGGCCCCGCTGACCAGCGGCCCAAGCCCCGGGATCAGCGGGCCAAGCCCCTCCTCCGCACGCTGCTGGGCGACGTGCTGCGCCGGGCCCGGCACCGGCAGCGGCGCACGCTGGCCGACGTGGCCCGGGCCGCCCGAGTGTCCATGCCGTACCTGTCCGAGCTGGAGCGCGGCCGCAAGGAAGCCTCTTCGGAGGTCCTGGCCGCGGTGTGCGACGCGCTGCGGGTCGAGCTGTCCGACGTGCTGGCCGAGGTCGGCCGCGAACTGGCCGCCGAGCGGGCCCGCCGCCTGCTGGCCGACCGGGTCGCGGCCGAACGGGCCCGCCACGAGCAGTTCCCGGTCGTCGTCCCGCTGGACGCCGTGCGGGCCCGCCGGGCCGGGCCCCCGGCCAGCCCCGCGAACCCGCACGCCCTGGCCGCCTAGGCGCTCAGCAGTTCGGCCGGGACGGCCGCCTTGCGCGTGCTGATCACCTCGTCGGCCAGGCCGTAGTCCACCGCCTGCTGGGCGGTGAAGGTGTGGTCCCGGTCGGTGTCCTGCCGGATCTTCGACACCGGGTGCCCGGTGTGCCGGCTGAGGATCTCTTCCATGTCGGACCGGATCCGGGCCACCTCGGCCGCCTGCACGGCCAGGTCGGGCAGGGCGCCCCGGGCCTCGGCCGACGGCTGATGCAGCAGCACCCGGGCGTGCCCCAGCACCATCCGCTTGCCCGGCGTGCCCGCGGCCAGCAGCACCGCGGCCGCCGACGAGGCCTGGCCCATGCAGGTGGTGACCACGTCCGGCCGGATGTACTGCATGGTGTCGTAGATCGCGGTCATCGCGCTGTAGGAGCCGCCGGGGGAGTTGATGTACAGCCCGATCTCCGTGTCCGGGCTGGCGAACTCCAGGTGCAGCAGCTGGGCCATGATCACGTTGGCCACGCCGTCGTCGATCTCGGTGCCGAGGAAGATGATCCGCTCCGACAGCAGCCGCGAGTAGATGTCGTAGGCCCGTTCCACCCCGGCGGTCTTCTCGATCACGGTCGGGATCGTGTACTGCCCCATGTGAGTCACACCCCCGCCGTCTGCGCGCTCATCGTGGGCCGGACGTCGCCGACGCTCTCCACGATGTGGTCGACGAACCCGTACTCGCGGGCCTCCTCGGCGGAGAACCAGCGGTCGCGCAGGCTGTCCTGCTCGACCCGCTCCACCGGCTGCCCGGTGTGCTGGGCGATCAGAGCGATCATGGTCCGGCCGGTCCGCTCCAGCTGGCCCGCGTAGATCTCGATGTCGGCCGCGGTGCCACCGAACCCCGCCGACCCCTGGTGCATCAGCACCTGGGAGTGCGGCAGGCTGAACCGCTTGCCCGGCGTGCCCGCGCACAGCAGGAACTGCCCCATGCTCGCGGCCAGCCCCATGGCCAGCGTGCTGACGTTGTTGGGGATCAGCTTCATGGTGTCGTAGATGGCCAGCCCGGCGCTGACCGAGCCGCCCGGGGAGTTGATGTAGAGGCTGATGTCGCTGCGCGGGTCCTCGGCCGACAGCAGCAGCAACTGGGCGCACAGCCGGTTGGCGATCCGGTCGTCCACCTCGGCCCCGAGCACGATGATGCGCTGCTGGAGCAGCCGGGCGGTCAGCTGCTCGTCGAGCGGCCCGGCCAGCGGCGGATCAGCGGTGGCAGATGGCATGGTGTTCCCGCCTTCGGAAGAGTGGTCACGATTTTTGATCTCGAATTAACCGTGGCCGCTCTTCCGGCCCGGAACCAAGAAAATCTGCCGTCAGCAGAGGACGTCCGTGGTGGTCGGCGGACGCGGCATCGCGGCGGGCATGGCAAGCTGAGGCCATGCCCGAAAGCCCGCCCAGCGCCAGGGCGATCCTGACCAGCCTGCCCTACCGGCTGGCGGCGCGGCGGATCATCCTGCCCTGGATCCTGCAGGATGTGCAGCCGTCGGGGGAGGGGCTGGAGATCGGGGCGGGCGTCGGGGCCCTGACCGCCCAGCTGCTCACCTTGTACCCGCGGTTCCGGATGGTGGCCACCGACACCGACGCCGAGCAGGTCGGGATGGCCGAGCAGGTGCTGTCCAGCTTCGGCCGCCGGGCCAGTGTCCAGCGGGCCGACGCCGTCGCGCTGCCCTTCCCGGACGGCCGGTTCGACCTGGTGCTGTCGGCCGCGATGCTGCATCACGTGATCGAGTGGGACAAGGCCCTGGCCGAAGCGGTCCGCGTGCTCCGGCCCGGCGGCAAGCTGGCCGGCTACGACATGTCCGACACCGCGGC
This sequence comes from Streptosporangiaceae bacterium, assembly GCA_036497405.1. Taxonomy (GTDB): domain Bacteria; phylum Actinomycetota; class Actinomycetes; order Streptosporangiales; family Streptosporangiaceae; genus Bog-532. The sequence continues at coordinate 7,668 of DASXJM010000346.1, forward strand.
CGGCCGCCTCATCAATGCGGGCGAGCGGCGGGGCACCACCCTGCTGCGCCCGGCCCAGCTGGAAACCGCCCTGAGCCGCCTGGGCCTGACCGACCTGCAGACCAAAACCGCCCTGGGCGGTACGGTCATGCGTTTCAGCGCCCGCAAGCCCGCCGCCCTGAACTGAGCCCGCCCTGAACTGACCCGCCGGCGGGCCGGCCGTTCAGCGGCAGGGGGGCCGGTACGGGGTGCCGGGCAGGTAGCGGGCCCACTCGGACCGGTCGATCTGATCACCGCCCATGCTGCACACCGCCCGGGCCGCCACCGCGGTCTGGGTGTCCCACAGGTGCACGCTGCCGTCGGCGCTGCCCGCGGCGACCACGGTCCCGCGCGGGCTGAACGCCACCGTGTAGACGTGATCGGTCGGCCCGGTCAGCGTGGCCAGCGGGCTCGGCCGGCCCGGGTCGGTCACGTCCCACAGCCAGACCGTGTCGTCGGTGCTGCCCGCGGCCAGCGTGCCGCCGCCCGGGCTGAACGCGATCGAGTACACGTAGCTGGCCGGCCCGGTCAGCGGGCGGCCCAGCCGCCGCGGGTGAGCCGGGTCGGCGATGTTCCACAGCCAGACCGTGCGGTCGGCGCTGCCCGCCGCCAGCACCGGCCGGGCCGGGTCGAAGGCCACCGAGTACACGGTGTTGGCCGGTCCGGTCAGCGGGCCGCCGAGCAGGTGCGGGTGAGCCGGGTCGGCGATGTTCCACAGCCGGACGGTGTGATCGGCGCTGCCCGCGGCCAGCATGGTCCCGGCCCGGTTGAACGTTACCGAGAACACGTAGGACCCGAACCCGCTCAGCGTGGCCACATTCCGGGGCCGGGCCGGGTCGGTGACGTCCCACAGCTTGACCATGTAGTCGTCGTCGGCGGTGGCGACCAGACGCCCGGTGGGGGAGTAGGCCACGTTCTCCACGTAGCCCTTGCTCGACGCCTGCTGCGGCGGCCCCTCGCTGACCAGCCGGTTCGCCGCGGTCACCCGGTACATCCGCAGGGTGCCGTCCAGATATCCGGCCGCCAGCACCGAACCGGACGGGCTGAACGCGGCGCCGCCGGGGCTGGTGCCCGGCACGGTCACCGCCGGGCCGAGCGGCTTGTGCCGGGTGGCGTCCCACAGCCGCAGGTCGCCGCTGGCCACGGCCAGTACATCCGGATGCGCCGAGCTGAACGCGACCCCGTTGACCAGTCCGTCGGCGGCCAGGTCGGCGGGCGGCAGGGACCACACCCGGACGCTCCCGTCGGCCGCTCCGGTGACCAGGTGCTGCCAGCCGTCCCAGGCCAGCGTGGTGACCGGGCCCGGGTCGGGCAGGGTGGCCACCGGCACTCCGGTGGCCACGTTCAGGACCTGGGCCGATCCGTCGCTGCTGCCGTCGGCCAGCAACACCCCGCGCGGGCTGAACGCGACCGCGTTGATCCAGCTGGTCGCCCCCTTGAACTGGTCTTTCAGCCGGGGGTGACGCTGGTCGCTGACGTCCCACAGCCACACCGTCTTGTCCTTGCTGCCTGCGGCCAGGGTGTGGCCGTCGGGGCTGAACGCGACCGAGAACACCACGTCGGCCGGGCCGGACAAGGTCGGCAGCGCCGTCGGCCGCCCCTGGGCCCCGGGCAGCGCCCACCGGGCGACCTTGCCGTCGGTGGTGCCCGCGGCCAGTTCGGTCCCGGCCGGGCTGAACGCCACCGCCTGCACGTATGTCCCGGCTGGGCTCCCGGCCGGCCGCAGCACGACGGCTAGGGCCGGTCCCGCCGGGGGCGCCGGGGGCGTGCCGCCCGCACCCATCGTCCACAGCCGGACCGTGCCATCGGCGCTGCCCGCGGCCAGCGTGGTCCCGGCCGGGCTGAACGCCAGCGCGTACACCGTCCCGGCCGGCCCGGTGAGCGGCGGCCCGAGCCGGACCGGTCCCGACCGACGGGCCACGTTCCACAATTGGACCTGGTCGTCGGCGCCGGCCACGGCCAGCACCCGGCCGGACGGGCTGAACGTCACCGCGTAGATCGCCCCTTTCTGCCGCTCGAACGGCGGGCCCAGGCTGACCGGGTGGTCGGGGCGGGCCAGGTTCCACAGCCGGACGGTGCCGTCGGCGGCGGCCGCGGCCAGGGTGCGGTGGTCCGGGCTGATCGCCACCGCCTGCACCGCGTCCGACGGGCCCAGCAACCGGGCCGCCAGCGGGGCGGCCGAGGAGGTCAGCAGGCTGCCCCGGGCCTGGGAGGTGGGTGCGGCCCGGTACGCGGCCAGGCTGAGCTGCTCGGCCAGGGTCGGGTCCTGGTTACGCAGGTCCTGGGCCTCGGCCGCGTCCTGCCGGGAGTCGGCCAGGTTGCGCTGGTGGCCTACGGCCGCCCGCTGCTGGAGCGCGTACCCGGCCAGGGTGGCGGTCAGCAGCAGGGCCACGGCCAGCGCGCCCGCCAGCCGCCGGGTCCGGCGGGTGGCCCGGCGCTGCTCGGCCGCCTCGGCCCGTTCGCGGGCGAACGAGGCGTCCACGAACTCCCGCTCGGCCGCGCTCAGCCCGGCCCGCTGTTCCGGGTCCGCGGACCAGTCGCGGGCCATGGTCAGCCGCCCGCCGCGCAGGAGGTCGCCGTCGTCCCGGCCCGAGTCCAGCCAGATCCGCGCCGATTCGATGATCCGCCGGGCCACGATCAGTTCGGCCCGGCTCTCCTCGATCCACCCCCGCAGCTGCGGCCAGGCGGTCAGCAGGGCCTCGTGGGTGATCTCCACCGTGCCCTCGTCGCTGGTCAGCAGCCGCCGGGCTACGAACAGATCCAGCACCGCGGCCAAGTCGCCGCCGCTGCTGCCCTGGCCTTCACTGGTGGCGTAGTCGCCGTTGAGTTCGTCCAGGCCAACCCGGCGGCGCGCGTCGGCCCCATCGTCGGAGACCCACACCAGTCGCAGGAAAAGCCGCCGCGCGGCCTGCTGCTGGCCCGGGGTGAGCTCGCCGTAGGCGGTGTCGGCCGACAGGGCCACCGCGTCGGTGATGCCCCCGCTGGCCTGGTAGCCGGCGATGGTCAGCCGCCCGGTCCGGCGTTGGCCCCAGGTGGCCAGCAGGGCGTGCGACAGAAGCGGCAGCGCGCCCGGGTCGTGGGCGCCGCGACGGGCCCGCACCGGCCGCAGTTCGCGCAGCATCAGGTCGACCAGGCCCGGCTCCAGGTCGAGGCGGGCCTTGCGGGCCGGCTCGACGATGGCCTCCTGGATCTCCGCGACCGTCATCGGCCCCACCACGACCTGGCCGTCCTGCAGCGACCGGGCCAGCCGGGGGTCGGCCAGGGCCCGGCCGTAGCGGTCGGCCCGCAGCCCGAGCACGACCAGGGTGGCCCCGCGCGGCCCGGGCTGGGCCGCGGCGTACAGCGTCTCGATCAGTTCATCCCGCTCATCTTCGGCTACTCCGGGCGCGAAGACCTCCTCGAACTGGTCCACGATGATGGCCAGCCGCGGGTCGCCCGCCAGCTCTTCCAGGTCTTCGGGCGCGGCCGCCCGCCCCGCGGCCTGCAGCGCGGCGGCCAGGGCCTGAGCCGGTCGCGGGCCGGGGGTGAACACGATGGCCTGGATATCCGGGCCGAGCCGGGGGATCAGGCCCGCTCGCAGCAGCGACGATTTGCCCGCCCCGGACGGCCCGGTCACCACCAGCGGCAGGCCCCGTTCCCGCATCTGCCCGGCCCGCTCGGCCAGCCGGGCCGACAGCTCGGCCCGGCCGAAGAACCAGTCGGCGTCTTCGGTCCGGAAGAAGGCCAGGCCCCGGTAGGGCGCGGGCTGGCCCGCGGCCGGGCGGCCGGGTGGCACCCGGACCCGCTCCAGCGCGGCCAGCCAGGCCTGCACGGTCTCGTCGCCGGTCACCCCGCAGGCTTCGAGGATCCGTTCCAGCGTGTGGTCCCGCGCTGGTGGCAGGTGCTTGCCGTTGAAGTAGTCGCCCAGCGTCGCGACCGGGATCCTGGTCGCCGCGCTGACCTCGCGGATGGACCGCCCGGCCGACCGGCGGAGCCGGCTCAGCAGCTGGCCGAAGTCCCCCCGGGTCCGGCAGGCGGCCAGCTCGATTAAGGCAGGCAGGCGTGCTGGCTCGTCAGGCATGGATTCCCCTCGTACGTGCGATCTGCCCCCCGTATATCGCCCAGGAGAATACAGATCGCCACCGGCCCGTGGGTCGGCCCTGGCCAACTTGTTGCCGCTTCAAGCAGCGGTTTTTACCTTCTGGCTGCTGACCGGCCGCGGACTGGCGATCGCGGGGGAAATGCCCGGACGAATCCGGACAGTGATTCTTCTCTGGCGTCGCTGGTACGCCCGGTAACTTCATCATCCGTATCCGCCGCCGCACCTGGGGGGAGCGGTGAGCGGTGCGCTGGCCACGGCCTTGAGCGATACTCCCGAGGTATCGCTCGGCCGCGGCCGCCCCGCCCCGGCGCTCCGGCCCAGCCGCCCGCCCCTTACAGCCCCGGCGGCCCCAGCTCAGCGGCGGCCTGTTCCTGCTCGGCGGCGGCCCGGCGCAGGAAATCCAGGATCGTGCCCAGCTGCTCCCCGGAGTACCGGTCGTAGAGCGCGTGCAGGGCCGTGGTCCAGCCGTCGAACAACGGGGTCAGCTCGGCCGCGATCCGGTCGGCGTCAGCGGCGATGAACACGCTCCGGCCGTCGGCCGGGTTCGGCTCGCGCCGGACGTAGCCCTTGGCCGCCAGCCGGTCGGCCAGATTGGTCACCGAGGCCCGGGCCAGGTGCAGCCGCTGGGCCAGCGCGGCGTGGGTGAGCGGGCCGTCCCGGAGCAGGATGTCGAGGGTCTTCTCCTCGATCGCGGTCAGCCCCCGGTGCGCGGCCAGCGCCGAGTGGAACGCGACCGTGGCCGCGCTGATCTCGCGCCCGGCCAGGTCCAGCGCGGCCTCCAAAGCCTCCCGGCCGCCGGCCGCGGCCGCGCCGGCCTCGCTCCCCAAGCCCGTCATGCCACCGTCGCGGGCCAGTCGATGTGGTAGCCGAACAGCCAGTCCTGCCGGGCCATGGCCTCTGGGGTCGAGCCCTTGGCCAGGATCCGGGGCAGCATCAGATCCCGCAGCACCCGGCCGGTCGCCCCGGGCGTCTTGGTGCCCCCCATGCTGGCGCCCCAGGCCGCTATCTGATCCACCCGGTCCCGGCGTTCGGCCTGGTAGCGGGCCAGCGCGGCCGGCACCTGGTCCGCGTCGCGCAGCTGCCGGGCCAGCGCCACCGCGTCCTCCGCGGCCAGCGAGACCCCCTGGCCGGTGGACGGGGAGACCGCGTGGGCGGCGTCGCCGATGATGACCATCCGGCCATGATGCCAGTTCGGCACGCGCGGCATCTGGTACTGGTTGCTGATCAGAATCGGCCCCCGGGTGGCCCGAACGATCTCCGCGGCCGGTCCCCGGTCAGCGGCCAGCAGCCGGATCAGTTCGGCCCGCAACTCGTCCGGGCCGGTGGCCCGCAGCTCGTCCGCGGTCCGCTCCCGCCGCGACGGCGGGTTGGCGAACCACCAGATCTGCTGGTCCGGGCTGACCGTGTAGCCGAAGAAGCAGTGCTTGCCCCAGATCATCCGGTAGTCGCCGTCGGCCGCCTCGGCCCGGACGTCGAGCGGACCGGGCGCCGTGACCGCGCCCACGTTGCCCATCCCGGTGTAGTCCGGCCCGGGCGCGTCCGGGCCGATCAGCGTCCGGACCACCGAGCGCACCCCGTCCGCGCCGATGAGCACGTCGCCGCTGGCCGCCGTCTCCTCCGCCGTCCCGTCCGCGAAGGTGGCCTGCACCTGGCCGCCCACCTCGCGAGCCCCGGTCAGCCGCAGCCCGTACCGGAACTCGGCCCCGCGCTCGGCGGCCAGCCCGGACAGGGCCGCGTACAGCTCGGTCCGCAGCAGCGTCCGGGTCGTGGTCCCGTCCGGCAGCACCGGCCCGATCGCCATCGCGCCCAGCTCGCGGCCGCGGCCACTCAGGAACCGGATCTGCCCGGTCCGGAAGCCCAGGTCCCGCACCACGTGGTCGGCCCGGACGGCCCGCAGGGCGTCCAGCCCGTTGACCGCCATGGTCAGGAACGCCCCCTGGGCCAGGCCGGCCGAGCGCTGGTAGGCCTCGAACACCTGAACCCGCCAGCCCGCCTCGATCAGCGCGATCGCCGCCACCGACCCGGCCACCCCGGCCCCGATCACCAGCGCGGTCCGCCCCGGCGCCCCGTCCCGGTTCCCGGCCCCGTTCTCTGTCATCGCCATCTCCCATTCCCCGTCATCACCGCTCCAGTAAGTTCGTTCGATCTAACTAACTATATTGGAGCGTAGGAGTCCGGGGCCGTCAAACCTGTTAGGAGAGCGGGCCCCTCCCGTCCCCGGCTGCCCCGAAGTCGCATAGTGGTGTGAACGATCGCCTCATGGGAAAATAACCGCAGGCCAAAGGCGTAGAAGGGCCGGCGCGTTCGCCCGGCCCGCACTGGGGGCACGATGGTCTCGGAATCGGCGCGTTACCAGCCGCCGCCGGCGCTGCGGCCGCTGGTGGCCTGGTACCACGGCTACCGGCAGTCCGGCCAGCGCCCGGCCCGCCACCGCGGCCTGCCGTCGCCCTGGCTGACGCTGATCATCACCCTGGACGAGCCGCTGACCATCGCCGAACACCCCGATCCCCGGCAGGCCGCCAGCGCCCACCAGGTCCTGGTCGGTGGCCTGCACACCAGCCCGGCCCTGGTCACCCACGACGGCCGCCAGTCCGGGATCCAGCTGGGCGTGACCCCGCTGGGCGCGCGGGTCCTGCTCGGCGCCCCGGCCGGGGCCCTGGCCACCCTGGACCTGGAGGGCGACGAGGTGATCGGCCGGTTCGCGGCCGACCTGCAGGACCGGGTGCGGGCCGCGCCCACCTGGGCCGACCGGTTCGCGCTGCTGGACGCGCTGTTCGCCACCCGGGCCGGGCTGAGCCTCGGCCCGGTCCCCGACGGTGCCGGCCCGGCCCCGGCCCCGGTCCGCACGGGCCCGATGGACACCCGGGACCTGATCGCCCCCGAGGTCCGGTACGTCTGGCGCACCCTGCTCACCTCCCGCGGCGCGGTCCCCGTGGCCGAGCTGGCCCGGGAGACCGGCTGGTCGGCCCGGCACCTGGACAACCGGTTCCGGGCCGAGATCGGCCTGACCCCCAAGGCCGCGGCCCGGGTGATCCGGTTCGATCGCGCCCGCCGCATGCTGATGCGCCGGGTCGAGTCGGGGGGCGCACCCGCCCTGGCCGACCTGGCCGTCGCGGGCGGGTACTACGACCAGGCCCACCTGGCCCGGCAGTTCCGTGGCCTGGCCGGCGTCCCGCCCAGCCGGTGGCTGGCCGAAGAGTTCGGGGCCGGGGAGTTCCGAAACGTACAAGTCCACGGCCCGGTTGACCAGGCAGGATCGCAGCCATGAGCGATACGGCAAGCGAAACGACACGCGACGCGGCACCCGACACCACACCGGCTCCCCAGGTCTGGCCCACCCTCCGCGCCCGTGACGCCCTGGCCCTGATCAGGTTCCTGGTCGAGGCGTTCGGCTTCGAGGAGACCGTCGTCCACGCCGACGGCGACCAGGTCCACCACGCCCAGCTGTCCTGGCCCGAAGGCGGCGGGATCATGCTCGGCTCGGCCCGCCCGGCCAGCGATGGCGACCGATGGCCGCTGCCCCCGGGCAGCTTCGGCGCCTACGTGGTCACAGCCCGGCCCGACGACCTGTTCGCCCGGGCCACCGCGGCCGGGGCCGAAGTCCAGATGGAATTGCACGACACCGACTACGGCTCCCGGGATTTCGCGGTCCGCGATCCCGAAGGCAACCGCTGGTCCTTCGGCACCTACCGCGGTGAGCCCCGCCAGGACGCCGGCCCGCCCGGCTGAGACGGTCAGAAACGCGGCCCCAGGCCACTTTTCGGATAGGCACCGGCCCGGTAGCGCAGCCCGAATCAAGCGGCGCGGCGTTACGGGCCGGTTGCTGTTGTCCCAGGTGAGTCCCTATTATTGTGACTGGGTGTAGCCAAAGCTGTCACTCTTAGTGCATGATGGACTATGTGGCGCGGGCGTGTTCTGCTGTACGTGCACGGCTCAGCAACGAGGCGCAGCCATCAGCGGAATCGCGAGAAAGGTGGGACCATGCCAACCCGACTTCTCCCCACCACCGGACGAATCCTGGTGGGCATCGACGGTTCGCCCGCCTCGGTCGCCGCGGTGCGCTGGGCCGGGCGTGAGGCACAACTGCGCGGCATGCGGGTCCATGTGGTCTTCGTCCGTGACCGGCGCCTGCCAACCCCGCACTACGCCCCGCAGCCGCGGACCAGCGAGCCGATGCCCAGCCCCGCCGCGGGGGAGACGATGCAGGCGGTCGTGCGCGAGGCGCTCGGGACCCAGCCCCCGGCCGGCGTGCAGCTGGAACTGGCCGACGGCCTGCCCGCCCGGGTGCTCATCGACCGGTCGGTCGGCGCGGAAATGCTGGTCCTGGGCAGTGCCCAGCCCGGCGGGGCCAGCACCCGCGGCCCGGCCGCCCCGCTGGCCCAGGCCCGGGCTCCGCTCGGCCCGGTCGCCCGGGACTGCCTGCATGCTGCACCCTGCCCGGTGGTGGTGGTCCGCTCCGGCGACGCCGACGCCCCGCCCGGGCCCGCCCCAGCCGAGCGCGCCCGAGCCGAAGCGGTGCACGTCTGACGGTCAGGCCCGGTGGCGTCCGGTCCAGCGCGGCGCGACCGCCTGCCACTCGGTGCCCCAGGCGTTCAGCCGCCGGCGCTCCAGAAGCTGGTGGCTGACCGCCTCGGCCGCCAGCAAGATGGCCAGCAGGCTCAGGCCGACCAGCGTGACCGTCATGAACACGTTGCCGAGCACCTCGCCCCGCCCGGGCGGCGGATCGGTGAAGTTGCCGGACGCGTCCACGTAGGTCGACACGGTGCTGCCCTTCTTGGCGCCCACCGGGGCCAGTACGTCCCCGGACCGGGCCCGGCCGTCCGGCGCGGTCCAGCGGGCCGGGACCCACGCGACCTCGGCCCCCGCGTAGGGGTCGGGCGCGCCGACGGTGGGGGAGGCGTCCAGTAGCCGGGCCGAGACCACGTGGGTGGCCGCGTTCTGCTGCTGGGCCTGGGACAGGGCGGCGTGGTCGGCCCACCGGCCGGCCAGCACGGCGGCGGCGGGGACGACGGTCAGAATCAGCACCAGGATGGTCAGCCGGATGACCGTTTCGGCCCGGTCGACAGTCCGGCGCAGCGGGTTGCGGTCGCAACCCAGCCAGCGGCCTCCGCGGATAAGTCGCCTCCGCAGGCCGCCCAGGGGACGGCAGCTCGTCACGGCTCTTTCCTCCCGTGCGCGTTCAGCGCTCGTATGGAGGACTTTAGGCGCAGTCCGGGACCACCTGGGACAGAACCGGTGATGACCGAGGTCAGCACCCAGGTCCTGAGCGGGTCAGGGCCCGGGTCGGAGACTGGCTCAGGGGGTGGGCACCCGCTGGCCGTGCAGCTCGGGGAAGTTCGCGTCCACCCCGGTGATCCGCATGATCTTGGTGATACCGGGCCTGGTGCCGGTCAGGCTGAGCCGCCGCCCAGCCGCCCGGGCCGCGGCCGACATGCCGACCAGCGCCCGCAGGCCACGCGCATCGCAGAACGACACTCCGCTCAGATCCACCGCCACCGGGCCGCTGCTGCGCTCGATGACCTGACGCACGTACTCCTGAGCCCCCGGCGCCGTGGCCGCGTCCAGCTCACCGCGGATGACAGCCACCGCGCGGCCGTCCGGATAGATCCGGTGGGTAAGGCCCAGCGAGGTCGCGGCCGGGTTGTCCGATCCGGCTGGTCCCCACTTGTCTAGCGCCGTCCTGTCCATCACCGTTGATCCCCTCCCATGTCTGGCTTAGCGCCAGTGACAGGTCACACCCTCCCGAGGGCCGCCGGCCGTGGCCAGTGGCCGATGCCCCCATTGCGGTGAGGCGATGGTCCTGATCTTCGCGCCCATGCTCGAACCAGCAGCAACAGTAGAGACCGCCAGGTTGAGCAGAAATCCCGATTTTCCTGAATAATTGTTGAGCGCGCACCCGTTTGTCCATTCCGACACGGGTTCGTGCTGGGGGTTTCTGCGGTTTTGGGCGGTCATGACCGGCTTCCGCTCTCGGCAAAGGCCTGTGACCGGATCGCGCCCCGGCGCCGGTGGTACTCGTCGGCGTCGATTTCCCCGGTCGCGTACTGCCGGGCCAGGTCCTCTTCCGGGGTGGCCCGCTGGTGCGGGTCGTCCGGCCCGGCGGGGCCGGGTGGCGTGCCCGGTCCGCCCGGGCCCCCGGGCCCGCCCGGACCGCTGCGGCCGCGGTGAGCCCAGCCGACCAGGGCCACCACCGCCCAGATGACCAGCGCCCAGAAGATGATCAGCGCCACACCGAGGCCCCAGGACCACCAGTGCGAGCCCGATCCGAAATACGACCCCATCGCCATCACCTCCTGCGGCCACGATGCCCCCGCGCCCTGAGCCAACCCTGAACGCCAACTGCAGACAACCTCCGTCCCGGCGCCGGTGGGCCGCCGGCCAGGATCAGGGTTTCGGGGTCCGCACGATGAGCGCCCGGGGCCGGAGGCTGACCACCAGTTCCCTGGCCGGGGCGATGATCTCACCGTCGGCTTCGCGGGGGAGTTGCTGGTCCGCGGTGATCTCGACCTTCCGGGCCCGGTAGCGCTCCAGGCGGTGGTCGTCGCGGCGGCTGCGGGTGAGCACCCGGTAGCCGACCCGGACCCAGCCGAGCAGGCTGGCCGGGGCCAGGATGCCCACGTCGAGCAGGCCGTCGTCGGGCCGGGCGTCCGGCAGCAGCGGGAACCCGCCCGGCAGCAGCCCGGCGTTGCCCACCACCACGCAGCGGGCCGCTCGCCGCAGCGGCGGCCCGTCGTCGAGCCGGACCGTGAACTGGCTGGGCGCCCCGCTCAGCTGGGCCAGCCCGGCGTGGGCGTAGGCGATCCAGCCCAGCCGCAGCTTGAGCAGCCGCTGGGTCGCCTCCACCACCGCGGCGTCCAGGCCGATGCCGGCCATGGCCGTGAACGGCGTCGTATCGGCCAGCCCCAGATCCAGCACGGTCTCGTGATCACCGAACCCAGTGGCCAGGGCCGCCCGCAACCGCCGGGGCACCCGCAGCGTCCGGGCGGCCAGGTTGGCGGTGCCGCGGGGCACGATGGCCAGCCGGACCCCGGTCCCGGCCAGCACGCTGGCGCAGGCCCGGACCGTGCCGTCGCCGCCCACCGCGAACACCAGCTGAGCCCCGGCCCGGACCGCGTGCCGGGCCAGGCCCTCGCCGTGATCTTCCCGGGTGGTGGGCAGGAACATCGGGGCCCAGCCCCGGGCCAGCGCAGTCGCCCGGCAGGCGTGGGCGAACCGGTCCGGGTCCCGGACCCGGGTGCGGTTGATCACGAACGCGACCGCCGGAGCCCCTGTGCCCGCCGGGAGCTCCATGCCCGCAGTTTACGGGTCAGCCCTTCTGAGCCGCCTGCTGGAACACCCTGACCAACTCCCGCCCGAACGCGGGCAGGTCATCGGGCTTCCGGCTGGAGACCAGCACGTTCGGCCCGCTGGTGCAGGTCTGCACCTCCTGGTCGACCCAGGTCCCGCCCGCGTTGCGGATGTCGGTCTGCAGGCTCGGCCAGGAGGTGAGGGTCCGGCCGCGCACCACGTCCGCCTCGATCAGCGTCCACGGCCCGTGGCAGATCACCGCCACCGGCCGGCCCGCGGCCACGAACGACTGCAGGAACTTCACCGCGGCCGGCATTGTGCGCAGCTGGTCCGGGTTGGCCACCCCGCCGGGCAGTACCACCCCGGCGTAGTCGGCCGGGTCCACATCGTCGACCGCGTGGTCGACATCGAACGTGTCCGCCTTGTCCAAGTGGTTGAACGCCTGGACCTGGCCGGTCTTGGGCGCCAGCAGTTCCGGCTGCCCGCCCGCGTCGTGGACGGTCTGCCACGGCGTGGTCAGTTCCACCTGCTCCACACCTTCGTTGGCGGTCAGGAACGCGATCCGGAGACCGTTCAGTTCGTTGGCCATAATGCTTCGTCCTCCTCGCTGAGCGTCGGCATCAGGCCCGGGACGCCGCCCCGCCTACCGGCTACGGCGCCCGGGATCTGTTCCGGCTTCCCGCGATCGGTGACCCGTAACATCGCCGGACCGCTCCGCGCCCGCCCCCGCCCCGCCGCGGCCGCCTACTGCAGCGGAATCAGCGTCCGGTCGCCGTCCGCGCGGGGTCCGAAGATCCGCCGCTCCGACTCCTCGATCGGCCGGTCGTTGATGCTGGCCTCGCGCCGGGCCATGAGGCCGTTCTCGTCGAACTCCCACAGCTCGTTGCCGTAGCTACGCCACCACCGGCCGCCCGCGTCGTGGCACTCGAACTGGAACCGCACGGCAATCCGGTTGGCACCGAACGCCCACAGTTCCTTGCGCAGGGCGTACTGCAGCTCCCGTTCCCACTTGGCAGCCAGGAACTTCACGATCTCGGCCCGGCCGGTGACGAAGCTGTCGCGGTTCCGCCACACCGAGTCCTCGGTGTAGGCCAGCGACACCCGTTCCGGGTCGCAGGTGTTCCAGGCGTTCTCAGCGGCCTGGACCTTCTGCCGGGCGGTGTCCTCGGTGAACGGCGGCAGTGGCGGACGGCTCATGAAGTCTCCTTCGGACCAGACACACGGGATACGCGGGACCCTGGGAACGCCGGCCGGAAGCGGGCCAGCAGTCGCCAGCCCAGCAGAAATAGTCCCAGGAACACCAGCGCCACCACAATGAACGACCATGCCGTGCCCTGCCCGGCCAGCACCCGGAGCACCATGCCGACCGCGACCGTGCCCAGCCAGGCCGCGACCCCGGACGGCCACAGCCCGGCCGGACGGCGCCAGGCCCGCGCGGCCAGCCAGCCCACGGCCAGCCCGGCCAGGAACGGCCAGGCCGTGCTGGCCACCCCGGCCACGGCCTCCCCGTGCCCGTGGTTGGCCCGGCCGATGACCACGAAGATCAGCACCGCGGCCAGGTCCAGCACGGCCGCCCGCACCGCGATCCGGGCCGGTGGCCTCACGCGGGCACCAGGTTCGGCGGTTCCTGGCCGGCCACGAACGCGGTGATCTGCTCGGCGGCCACCCGCCAGGAACGGTCCAGGGTGCCGTCGGTGGCCCCGCCCACGTGGGGCAGGATGAGCACCCCGGGCGCGTCCCACAGCGGGTGGTCGGCGGGCAGCGGCTCCGGGTCGGTGACGTCGAGGACGGCTCGCAGCCGTCCCGAGGTCAGCTCGGCCAGCAGCGCGGCGGTGTCCACCACCGGTCCGCGGGCCACGTTGACCAGCACGGAGTGGTCCGGCATCCGGGCCAGGAACGCGGCGTCCACCAGGTGCCGGGTCCCGGCGTTGGACGGGACCATCACCACCACCACGTCCTGGGTCCCGAGCAGGTCCGGCACCTCCTCGAACGCGCGCACCCCGGCCCGGGCCGACCGCCCGGTCAGGGTCACCTTCACGCCGAACGGCTCCGCCATCGCGCGCAGGTGCTGCCCGAGGTCACCCGCGCCCAGCACCAGCAGGCGCTTGCCGGCCATGGTCTCGGTCTGGTGCTGGTTCCACCGGTGGGCGGCCTGGTCGGCGGCGAACTGCGGCACCTGCCGGTACACCGCCAGCAGCCCGGCCATGGTCAGCTCGGCGGTGGCCCCGCCGTTGGCGCCACGGGCGTTGGACAGCAGCACGCCGTCCGGGAGCCGGCCCTCCCATTGCTCGGTGCCCGCGCTGAGCGTCTGCACCAGCCGCAGCTTGGGCAGTTCCGGCATGGCCGCCAGCAACTGGCCGGGGTCGGCGCAGGGGGCCGGTACCACCAGCACCTCGGCCGACGAGGCCTGCTCCGGCCAGGGCTCACCCGGTGTGTAGCGGACCGCCTCCGCCCACTCCAGCCGGGTCAGCGCCGCCTGGCCTTCCCCGCTGGGGACCAGGACTGTCAGCGTCATCGTGTGGTTCCTCCGTTGAGCTCAGCTTGTGGCTCGACCACGACCTTGAGCCCGGCCCGTTTGGTCGCGGTGGCGAAGGCGGCCGCGGTGGCGTCCAGCCCGAACCGGTCGGTGACCAGTGAGGCGGTGTCGATCTGGCCCCGCGCGACCAGGCCGATCGCCCGCTCGTACACCTCGTTCATGCGGCGCACCATGGCGATCGTCAGGCCCTTGCGGCGGGCCAGCGAGGCGCCGAAAGCGATGTGATCGTCGTCGGGGATGCCGCCCAGCGTCACCCGGCCGCCGGGCCGGGTCGCGTGCATGGCCAGCCCCACCCCGGCGTCACCCCCGGCGATCTCGAACGCCACGTCCACCCCGTAGCCGACCAGCTCCGGAAGCCCTTCCAGCCCGGGCCCGAGTTCGCCCGGGTCCACCACCTGGTCCGCCCCCAGCGTGGCCGCGGCCTCCCGCCGGTGCGGGAGTGGCTCGAAGGCCAGGATCGACTCGGCCCCGGACACCCGCAGCAACTGGATGGTGAGCAGCCCGATCGGCCCGCAGCCGACCACGGCGGCCCGGCCCGCGAACGGCAGGTGACCCAGGTCGATCGAGTGGATGGCCACCCCGAGCGGCTCCAGGATCGCGCCGTCGTGGTCCGAGACCTGGTCCGGCAGCGGGTGCAGCAGCTCGTCGGGCCAGGTCATGAACTGGCGCAGGCTTCCGTCGGTGCGGCCGTGGCCGGAGAACCGGACCTGGGGGCACAGGTTGCGATAGCCGTCCTGGCAGGCCCGGCAGGTGTTGTCGGGGATGGCCGGGTCGATGGCCACCCGCTGGCCGCGCCGCGGGCCGGCCGCGATCACCCCGGCCGCCTCGTGGCCGAGGACCAGCGGCTGGGACAGCTGGGCGTCACCGATCGCGCCTTCGCTGAACCAGTGCAGGTCCGAGCCGCAGAGGCCGACCGCGGTGACCTGGACCAGGGTCTCGCCCGGGCCGGGTTCGGGGACCGGCTCGTCCCCGACCCGGATGTCGCCTACGCCG
>DASXJM010000347.1:0-2733 GCA_036497405.1 Streptosporangiaceae bacterium
CTGGCCGAGGCGGCCGGGACCGCGGCCGCCCTGGCCGAGCTGGGCCGGGAGCTGGGCAGTCCGCCGTACCGTGAGCTCGGCGGCCAGGCCGCGGACGTGATCGCGTGGCTGCGAGGCGACGCCGGGGCAATGCCGGTCCGGCTGACCGGGCCGGAGCTACGGGCGGCGCGCGAGCGGGGCGCGCCGTGGCTGTGGCAGCCCGGGGCGATGCGGCTGGTGGCCCAGGGTGGGCTGGCCGCGGGCGACCGCGGCCTGGCCGGGGCGGCGGTGGCGGTGGCCGAGGCGGCGGCCCGGAACCCCGGGCTGGCGCTGACCGGCGGCCTGGCCCGTCAGGTGCGCGGCCTGGTCCGCGGCGACACGGATCTGCTGGCTCGGGCCTGGGAGCTGCTCCGGGACAGCCCGTGGCCGCTGGTGCGGGCGGGCGCCGCCCAGGATTACGGCGCCGCGCTGCTGGCCGGGCCGGGTCCGGGATCGCGGGCGGCCGGGCTGCGGCTGCTGGACGAGGCATGGGAGATGTTCGGCCGGCTCGGAGCGGCCGGGCCGCAGCGGGCCGTGGAGCTGGCGCTGCGGCGGGCCGGCAAACCAGCCCGGGCCTCGCCGCCGGGGCTCCTGGCGCCGACCGCGGGCTGGGAATCCCTCACGACGGCCGAACGCAAGGTCGCTGACCTGGTCAGCTCGGGTTACACCAACCGGGCCGCGGCCAGCCAGCTGGGCCTGTCACCGAACACGATCGGCACCCACGTGCGCTCGATCTTCAGCAAGCTGCACGTCCAGTCCCGGGTCCAGCTGGCCAACCTGCGGCATGAGACCCAGCCGGCGGGGCCCCGGGCTCAGTCGCCGACCAGGATCTTACGGGCGGTCTGGGCGATCTCGGCGTTGGTGAAGGCATGCCCGTCAATGCCCCACCCGCCGTCGGGCGCCTCGGAGATCAGCACCCAGGTCCGCTCGGTCAGCGACGGGTCCCCGGCCGCGGCCGCCACGATCTCGGTCATCTCCCGGACCACGCCGAGCTTCTTGTCCCGGTCCGGGACCGCCTCCCAGCGCATCATGCACGCGGCCAGGTCGCGGGCCAGCTTGTGGTGGTCGGCGAACGTCCCGGTCGCGGCGGTGACATCGATCATCGGCTTGGTCAGGCTCCTCGATGGGTGGGCGAGCTGGTGCTCGGGGCCAGCCGCAGCCTGCCTGAGCTGGGCGCTTCGCCGCCTCACCCGAACAGGTGAAAAAGCCGGGCTCGTCGCAAATTGAGACCTGCGCGACAACGGCGGCGCGTTGCGATGACGGTGCGAGGTCCGCGCTCAAAGGGGAGAACCGCGAGAATGACCGAAGCTGCGCAGGTACCCGAGGCCGACGGCGTGTTCCGGCTGATCTACCGCAGCCGGAACCTGATTCCCCCCGATGACCGCAGGACCGAGCTCGGCTCGCTGTTCAGCGCGGCCCGCTCCAGCAACAAGAAGCAGGACATCACCGGGGCCCTGCTGGTCCACGGGGACTGGTTCGCGCAGGTCCTGGAGGGCCGCGAGGAGCCGGTCCGGGCGTTGTTCGCCCACATCGAGCGGGACGAGCGGCACGATCGCGTCTCGGTGCTCGAGTCCGGGCCGGCCCAGCGGGTGTTCGGCCGGTGGGCCATGGCCCGGGTGTCGGCCGAAGGTGAGCCGGACATCCCGCTGATCGCGCACCGGGACGGAATCTCGCCCGCGGCCAGCCGGGGCACCACCCCCGATCAGGAGGCTGTCCTCGACGTCATGCGCCAGGCCACCCGGGACGACGCCCGCGCGGTCTGATCGGCCGGTACCGGTTGGCCCGGAAATGTCGGTGGGTCCGGTTATGGTGCGGGCATGGATTGGAAACTTGAACTGGTGTTCGTACCAGTGTCCGATGTGGACCGGGCCAAGTCCTTCTACACCGATCAGGTTGGCTTCCACGCCGACTACGACCAGCAGGTCAACGAGAAGCTGCGGTTCGTCCAGCTGACCCCGCCCGGGTCGGCATGCTCGATCGCGATCGGCACCGGGCTGATCGACTCGGAGCCCGGCATCCTGCGCAACCTGCAGATCGTGGTCGAGGACGTGGCTGCCGCCCGCCAGCAGCTGCTCGAGCGCGGGGTCGTGGCCAGCGAGATCGACGTGCAGGAGTGGGGTTCGTTCGTGACGTTCAGCGACCCCGACGGAAATACCTGGGCCCTGCAGCAACTCCCCGCGAGAGGAGAGTGACGGTGGGTACAGTGCGGTGCGGCTCACGTTAGGGAACCGCTCCCCCGGGCACAAGCGGTGAGTCATGTTCGATCATCGGCGCGAGGGAGGTGGCGGTCGTGGAAATCAAGATGGTGCTGTACCTTCCGCGCGACACGGCGAGTGTCCCGATCAGCCGGCAGGTCCTGGACGGCTGCCTGCAGACGCTGGGCGTCAGCCCGGATACCCGCACCGACATCGCGCTGGCCCTGAGTGAGGCCTGCGCGAACGTGATCCAGCACGCTGACCCGGCCGATGAGTACGAGGTCCTGGCCACGACCAGCAAGGGGCGCTGCGTGATCGAAGTGATCAACATCGCGCACCGCGACGCCGCGGACTCCGGCGACGGCGACGGGCCCGATGGCCAGGTGTTCACGCCGCCGCGGGCGCCGGTCTCCCCCACCGCCGAGCACGGCCGGGGCCTGCAGATCATCGACGCGGTGGCCGACAACGTCCGGCTGACCCGCAACACCAGTGACGGCACCACCGTGCACTTCGAGAAGGA
>DASXJM010000348.1:0-13527 GCA_036497405.1 Streptosporangiaceae bacterium
CTCGTCGAAGAACACGATCACCGGCATGCCCTCGCTGGCCTTCTCCCGGGCCCGCTGGAACACGAGCCGGATGTGCCGCTCGGTCTCGCCGACGTACTTGTTCAGCAGCTCCGGGCCCTTGATGTTGAGGAAGAAGCTGCGCCCGGCCGAATCCTTGCCGCCGTCGGCCGCGGTCTTCTGCGCGACCTGCTTGGCCAGGGAGTTGGCCACGGCCTTGGCGATGAGCGTCTTACCGCAGCCAGGCGGGCCGTACAGCAGCACGCCCTTGGGCGGCCGGAGCTGGTGCTCGCGGAACAGGTCGGCGTGCAGGTAGGGGAGCTCGATGGCGTCCCGGATCTGCTCGATCTGGCCGCGCAGGCCGCCGATGTCGGAGTAGACGATGTCGGGGACCTCTTCGAGGATGAGCTCCTCGACCTCGGCCTTGGGAATCCGCTCGAACACGTACCCGGAGCGGGAGTCGAGCAGCAGCGAGTCGCCCGGCCGGAGCACGGAGTCACGCAGCGGGTCGGCCAGCCGGACCACCCGCTCCTCGTCGGAGTGGGAGATGACCAGGGCCCGCTCGCCGTCCTCGAGCAGCTCCTTGAGCATCACGATCTCACCCGCGGACTCATAGCCCTCGGCGACCACGACGTTGAGCGCCTCGTTGAGCACGACCTCCTGGCCGGGCCGGAGCTCGTCGAGCTCGACCGCCGGGCTGACGTGCACTCTCATCTTGCGGCCGCCGGTGAACACGTCGGCGGTGCTGTCGCTGGTGGCGCTGAGGAAGATGCCGAACCCGGATGGCGGCTGAGCCAGCCGGTCAACTTCTTCCTTGAGCGCGACGATCTGGTCCCGGGCCTCGCGAAGCGTGCCGGTGAGCCGCTCGTTCTGCGCGGTCACGGCGGCCAGGCTGGCCTCGGTCTCGCGCAACCTCTCCTCGAGAAGCCGCGCCTGGCGGGGCGAATCCGCGAGCCTGCGACGCAATGCGGCGATCTCCTCGTCGAGGAAGGAGATCTGCGCGGTAAGGCCCTTGACCTCATCGTCGTGCCGTGAGGCACGTGAGCTCTCATCCCTGTTACTCACGGCCCTCACCTCCTTCCGCTGGCTGAACTAGTAAGACCCTACCTACCGACAAGCCATTCGTAACCTGCTGGCTCACGTTAGGCCAAGCACATTTGCCACTGGATTAATGCCCGCGTCGCGACGGCTGAAGCAGCCGTGGCGGCTTATCGTTACGGTTTAGACACATTTCGTTAGTGTTAACTGAGAACTTCGCCCTCCGGATGGGCCCCCTTGGCCGGGCGGCGCCGGCGCGGCGGCGGGGTCACTCCGTCAGCCAGCCGCCGGGCCGTGACCAGGAAACCGGTGTGCCCGATCATCCGCTGTTCGGGGCGGACCGCGAGCCCGTCCACGTGCCAGCCGCGGACCATGGTTTCCCAGGCAGACGGCTCGTCATAGCGCTGCTGGGCCCGGAGCGCCTCCACCACCCGGGACAGCTGGGTGGTGGTGGCCACGTAGCAGCAGATGACACCGCCGGGCACCAGCGCCGCGGTGGCGGCGTCCAGGCTGTCCCAGGGTGCGAGCATGTCCAGGACGACCCGATCGACCCGCTCGGTGACCGCCGCGTCCGGTTCGGTCACTCCGGACCCCGACCTTCGATCATCAAAATTTTCTGCTGAGAGCGGAGCCTCGCCCACCTCATCGGCCGCGCCGTCACCACCAGGCTCGTCCTTACCGCCGAAGTCGCCGGGCACGAGCCGCCAGTTGGCGGGTGGTCCGCCGAAGAAGTGCTCGACGTTGCGCTGGGCGATGTCAGCGAAATCGGGGCGGCGCTCATAGGAGGTCACCCGGCCTGTCTCCCCCACCGCGCGCAGCAGCCAGCAGGTCAGCGCGCCGGAACCGGCGCCGGCCTCGATCACCCGGGCGCCGGGGAAGATGTCGGCCATGGCCACGATCTGGGCCGCGTCCTTGGGGTAGACCACGGCCGCGCCGCGCTTCATGGCCAGCGTGTAGTCGGCCAGCAGCGGCCGCAGCGCCACGTAGGGCGTGCCGCCCGACGACATGACCACGCTGCCGTCCGGGGCGCCGATCAGGTCGTCGTGGCTGATCGAGCCGCGATGGGTGAAGAACGACTTGCCGGGGGTCAGCACCAGCTGGTGGTGGCGGCCCTTCGGGTCGGTGAGCTGGACCTGGTCCCCTGCCTCGAAGGGGCCACGGGGCGTGGAAATCATGCCGGAAAGGCTATCGGCCCGATCGGCCGGTCAGACACCAGCGAACGCGCCGTCGAGATCGGTGGCGGCCAGCACCCCGTAGACCTGGCCGGTCGGCTCCACCACCAGGTACTCGGTGGCGGGGGCCTTGCGCACCGCGTCGATCAGGGTCATGCCGGACAGGTCGGCGGGCAGGACCAGGCTCGGGTCGAGCCTGCGGGCCAGCGTGCCGGACTCGATCCAGGGCCGGCGCTCGGGCGGGGTGGCCATCACCGCCGACTCGCTGACGATGGCGATCGGGGCGTTCTCGGGATCCACCACGACCAGGGCCCGCGCCCCGGCCTCTTCGGCCCGGCGGACGGCCTCGGACAGCGGCAGGTCGGCCTGGATCGGGATGGCCTTGCGGGCCAGCCGCCGGGCCGACACGCTGGGCAGCCGCTCCCGTACCCGGGTGGCCTTGATCGACTGACTGGCCCCCATCCACATGAACCCGGCGATGGCCACCAGCCAGATCAGGTTGGTCACGTCCAGGCTCTCGCCGTGGGCCAGGGTCCAGCTGACCGGCAGCGCGATCAGCGCGACCGCGATCAGCCGCCCCACCCAGGCCGCGGCCACGGTGGCCACGGCCGGGCGGCCGGAGGCCTTCCACACGATGGCGCGCAGCATGCGGCCGCCGTCCAGCGGCAGGCCGGGCAGCAGGTTGAACACGCCGACCACGATGTTGGCCCAGCACGCCTGGCGGATGATGATCCAGACGACGCTGCCCCCGGGGACCACGTGCTCCAAGCCGAAGAAGATCGCGGCCAGCACGAAGGACAGCAGCGGCCCGGCCCCGGACACGGTGAACTCGCGGCCGGGAGTCTGCGGCTCCACCTCGATCTCCGACACCCCGCCCAGCGGGTAGAGCAGGATCCGGCGCACCGGCAGCCCGTAGCCGCGGGCCACCACCGAGTGGCTCAGCTCGTGAATCAGCACCGAGATGTACAGCAGGATCACGAACACCGCGGCCACCACGTAGCGGGTGCCACCGTCCAGGGTGCCCGCCAGGTCGTTGGCGTACAGCACGATGAAGACGCCGGCGATGATGAACCAGTACGGGGAGATCTGCACCGGAATGCCGAACGGCCGCGCCACGATGATCCCCGCGGCGGAGATCCGCGGCGGCCGCTGCCCGTCGCCCTGGTCGCCCGCCCGGCGGCCGGGCTGGTCACCGGCCTGATCGCCGGGCGTCATGCCTGCCACATGACCGATGCTACGTGCCCCAGCGGGTGGCGGGGTCGTGGATGTCCGGGCCATGGCCGGGAAATGAGCGATACTGTCGGCCCTCTCCCCTAGGGTCGAGGTATGGAAGAAGTCGCCGCGCTGGAGGTCCCCGCCCCGGCGCCAGCCCCAGAGGCGGACCGGCGACGGCCGCACGGGCCGGCCCTCTCGCCGTCGCGGGCCGGGGACTTCATGACCTGCCCGCTGCTGTACCGGTTCCGGGTCATCGACAAGCTGCCCGAGCCGCCGAGCCCGGCCGCCGCCCGCGGCACCCTGGTGCACGCGGTGCTGGAGCGGCTGTTCGACCGGCCCCGGGCCGAGCGCACCCCGGACGTGGCCCACGACCTGGTCCAGCCCCAGTGGGAGCGGCTGCTCGCCGACGAGCCCGAGCTGAGCACGCTGTTCGCGGGCCCGGACGACCGGGACGCCTGGTTGCGCGACGCGGTGACCATCCTGGACCGGTACTTCCAGCTGGAGGACCCGCGCCGGCTGGAGCCCGCCGACCGGGAGCTGTACGTCGAGGCCATGCTGGACTCGGGGCTGCGGCTGCGCGGCTACATCGACCGGCTGGACGTGGCCCCGACCGGGGAGATCCGGGTCGTCGACTACAAGACCGGGAAGGCGCCGCCGCCCGACTTCGAGGCGCGGGCGCTGTTCCAAATGAAGTTCTACGCGCTGGTACTGTGGCGGGCCCGCGGCACCATCCCCCGCCTGCTCCAGCTGATGTACCTGGGCGACGGCCAGGTGGTCAGGTACGCGCCGGACGAGGCCGACCTGCGGGCCACCGAGCGCAAGGTCAAGGCGCTATGGGAGGCCATCGAGCGGGCCCGGACCACCGGCGATTGGCGGCCCCGGCCCGGACGGCTGTGCGACTGGTGCGCGCACCAGGCCCTGTGCCCGGAGTTCGGCGGCACCCCGCCGCCGCTGCCCGAGGTCCCGGCAGGTGCCGAGCTCTCGGGCGACGACGGCCCCGTCGACGAACTGGGTTAGCTGGATGGGGCTCGCTGGATTGGGTTAGCTGGCGGCGGCGGGCGCGGTGGCTCCGTTGGCACGGTCCGGGGCGTCCTCCGGGAAGTGGCAGGCGACCTGGTGCCCCGGGGTCAGCTCGGCCAGCGGCGGTTCCTGGGTGCTGCAGATCTCCTGGGCCTTCCAGCACCGGGTGTGGAAGCGGCAGGCCGCGGGCGGGTTCAGCGGGCTCGGCACGTCGCCGGTCAGCCGGATCCGTTCCTTCCGCCCGCGGCGGCCCTGGCTGCGGGTCGGCTTGGGCACGGGCACCGCCGACAGCAGCGCCACCGTGTACGGGTGCCGCGGCCGGGCGTACAGGTCGTCCCGCTCGGCCACCTCGACCAGCTTGCCCAGGTACATCACGGCGACCTGGTCGCTGATGTGCCGGACCACGGACAGGTCGTGCGCGATGACCACGTAGGTCAGGCCCAGCTCGTTCTGCAGGTCTTCCATCAGGTTGAGGACCTGGGCCTGAATGGAGACGTCGAGGGCGGAGACCGGCTCGTCGGCCACGATCAGCTTGGGCCGCAGGGCCAGGGTGCGGGCGATGCCGATCCGCTGCCGCTGGCCGCCCGAGAACTCGTGCGGGTACCGGTTGTAGTGCTCGGGGTTCAGGCCAACCAGGCCCAGCAGTTCCTGGACCTCTTCCTTGATGGACCGCCCGGTGTCAACGTGCTGCAGCCGCAGCGGGGCCCCGACGATCGAGCCCACCGTGTGCCGGGGGTTGAGCGACGAGTACGGGTCCTGGAAGATCATCTGGATGTCGCGCCGGATCGGGCGCATCGCGCCCACGCCCTTGTGCGTGATGTCCTGGCCGTCGAACTCGATGGTGCCGTCGGTCGGCTCGTCCAGCCGGGTCAGCAGCCGCCCGGTGGTGGTCTTGCCGCAGCCGGACTCGCCGACCAGGCCGAGGGTCTGGCCCTGGGGCACGGCGAAGTCGATGCCGTCCACGGCCCGCACGGCACCGATCGTGCGGCGGAAGACCACCCCCCGGGTGACCGGGAAGTGCCGGGTCAGGCCGGTGACCTTCAGCAGGTCACCGGGGGCGGTGCCGGTCCCCGGGCCGGTGGACCCGGTCTGTGACGGTGCGCTCATCTGGCCAGCTCCTTCATGTCCCCGGCCCTCACGCCGTCACGCCACTCTGAGCCTGCTGCACGCGTTCCCAGGCTTGCTGCCGCTGGCCGGAGGTCAGGTGGCAGGCCACCTGGTGACCGGGCTCGATCTCGCGCAGCTGCGGTACCTCGGTCTCGGCGCGCCCGTTGGTCTCCTGGGCGTAGGGGCAGCGCGGGTGGAAGGAACAGCCGTCCGGCACCCGGATCAGGCTGGGCGGCGTGCCCGGGATCGGCAGCAGCCGCTCGGACCGGACCTGGTCG
This sequence comes from Streptosporangiaceae bacterium, assembly GCA_036497405.1. Taxonomy (GTDB): domain Bacteria; phylum Actinomycetota; class Actinomycetes; order Streptosporangiales; family Streptosporangiaceae; genus Bog-532. Next base: position 5,828 of record DASXJM010000348.1, read on the forward strand.
ATACGGGGCATCGAGGCCAGCAGGCCCCAGGCGTAGGGGTGGCCCGGACGTTCGAACACGTCCTCGGCGCTGCCGTACTCCACCGCCTTGCCCGCGTACATGACCATGATGTCGTCGGCCAGCTCGGCCACCACGCCCAGGTCGTGGGTGATGATGACCACCGCCGAGCCGAACTCCTCCTGCAGATCCAGGATCAGGTCCAGGATCTGCGCCTGGACGGTGACATCCAGGGCGGTGGTCGGCTCGTCGGCGATGAGCAGCTCGGGGTTGCAGGACAGAGCCATCGCGATCATGGCCCGCTGGCGCATGCCGCCGGAGAACTGGTGCGGGTAGTCGTCGACGCGGGCGTTCGGCTGCGGGATGCCGACCCGGCCCAGCAGGTCCACGGCGCGCTTGCGGGCCGCGGCGCGGGACACGTCGTTGTGCACCCGGTAGGCCTCGATGATCTGGTGGCCGACCGTGTAGTACGGATGCAGCGACGACAGCGGGTCCTGGAAGATCATGGCCACCCGGCTGCCGCGCAGCTTGCGCACCTGGTCCGGGTCCATGCCGACCAGTTGCTCGCCGCCCAGCCAGATCTCGCCACTGATCTGCGCGTTCTTGCCCTGCAGGCCCATGACGGTGAGGCTGGACACGGTCTTGCCCGATCCGGACTCGCCCACGATGCCGAGGGTCCGGCCCCGGTCCAGGCTGTAGGTGATCCCGTCGACCGCCTTGACCAGGCCGTCGTCGGTCGGGAAGTGGACGCGCAGGTCCCTGACTTCGAGTAGCTCGCGCTCGGCCATCAGTAACGCACCCGCGGGTCGATCACGGCGTACAGAACATCCACCGCCAGGTTGGCTATGACAATGAAGAACGAGGCCAGCAGGACCACGCCCTGGATCTCCGGGAAGTCCTGGTTCTGGATGGCCTGGTAGGTGAACAGACCCAGGCCATGCAGGGAGAACGTGACCTCGGTGATGATGGCTCCGCCGATCAGCAGGCCGAGGTCGATGCCGAAGATCGTGGTGATCGGGGTCAGCGCCGCGCGCAGCCCGTGTTTGACCACCACCGTACGTTCGCGCAGGCCCTTGGCCCGCGCGGTGCGGATGTAGTCCTCGCCCATGGTTTCCAGCATGCCAGCCCGGGTCAGCCGGGCGTACAGCGCGGCGTAGAGGAAAGCCAGCGTGATCCAGGGCAGGACCAGGTTCCGGGCCCACAGCAGCGGGTTGCTGGTGAGGTTCACGTATTGCACGTTCGGGAACAGGGCCCATTTGTAGCTGAACAGCTCCAGGGCGATCAGGCCGGTGAAGAAGATCGGCAGCGAGACGCCGGCCAGCGCGACCGCCATCGAGAACCGGTCGAAGAAGGTGCCCCGGCGCAGCGCCGAGATCACGCCGATCGTGACCCCGCCCACCAGCCACAGGATGGACGCGCCAACGGCCAGCGAGAGCGTCACCGGCAGGGCGGTGGTCATCTGCGGCCAGACCGGCTGCTGGCTGCGGAACGAGTAGCCAAAGCAGGGCGGCGGGCAGTAGGTGACGCTGGACCCGGAGTTGTAGTGGGTGCCGAGCACGAGCGCCTTGAGGAACCGTCCGTACTGCAGGTACACCGGAGCGTTCAGGCCCAGCTTCTGCTCGATCTGGAGAATGGCGGCCCGGGTCGGGTTACGGCCCACGTACTGGGTCGCCAGCTGGTAGGCGTTCTGCCCAGCCAGCCGCGGGAGCAGGAAGAAGATGGCGAACGTAACCAGGCTGACCACCAGGAGCAGGAAGATCGTGGTGAACAGCCGGCGGATGATGAAAGCGATCACTGAGCCTCACCCAGTCGGTGGCAGTGGGACGGGTGCCCGGCCGGCTGGCGGCCGGGCACCCGTGATCTCACTGTTGCGCGTCCGTACTACGACTTGCTGGTCGTGCCGAGCGCGATGTAGTTGTACATGCCGTACTGGGGCTGGACGTAGACGTTGGTCAGGTCCGGGCTCCGGTAGATCAGCGACTTGGCGTACACCTCGGGCAGGATGGCTGCGTCCTTCATGACCTGGTGGTCGACCTGGGACCAGATCGCGTTCCGGGCGTCGCCATTCTCGGAGTTCGCCTTGGTGAACAGGTTGTTGATCACCGGGTCGTTGAGCTCAGAGATGTTGGTGTTACCAGCCGAGACGATGGTGTTGCCGTTGACCAGTTCGTCCAGCATGCCGTTGCCGTTCGGCCAGTCAGCCGCCCAGCCACCGATGTCGATGCCCAGGTCGTGCGAGTGCACGTACTTGGGCACGCCCGCGAAGTCGCTGTAGTAGTTGCCGGACGGGTATCCGTGCAGCTGCAGCTTGATACCCACGCGAGCCAGCGAGGACTGCAGGGCCTGGGCCGCCTGGACTTCCTTGGGCCGGTCACTGCGGTAGGCCATGCCGGTGGTGAAACCGCTGGGCTGCCCGCAGGCCTTGAGCGCGGCCTTGGCCTTGGTCAGGTCGCCGGAGGGCTGGGTGGTGGCCTCGTAGAGGTCGAACTTCTTGTACCCGATCTGGTCCGGGATCAAGGTGGTGCTGGCGATCTGGCCGCCGGCCACCGGACCACCGTAAGCGGTCTGCAGTTCGGTCTTGTTGGCCGCGTACTCAACCGCGACACGGCAGTTGAGGTTGCTCAGCGGAGCGACCTTGGTGTTCAGGTAGATGAACCACAGGAACCCGGCCAACGGGTTGTCAGAGTCCTGCTTGAGCGAGTTGCTGGCCAGGATCTTGGCCCGCGCCGCCGCCTGCACACCGGTGCCCGCCGCGTCCACCTGGATGTCGCCGGCCATCAGCCGGTTGTCCAGGTCGTTGGCGTTGACGTTCAGATCGATGACGATCTTGTTGGCCAGCTGCTTGGCCTGCGTGTCCCAGGACGCCTTGTACTTGGGGTTCTTGACCAGGGTCAGCTGCTTGTTCAGCTGGTAACTCTGGAACATGTACGGCCCGGTGGACTGCACGTGCAGCTGGTAGTTGGTCCCGGTGTCCTTGGCCTGCGGCACCGGGGCGCTGTTGGAGAACGCCACCACGTAGTTGAAGTCCGGGTACGGCGAAGCCAGGTGGAACTGGATCGTGTACTTGTCCGGGGTGGTGATCGAGCTCAGGCCTGCCTTGGACTTGTCCTTGTACGGCCCGGGGTACTTGCTGCCGCCCTTGAGCAGGACCGGGTAGTAGCTGGGCCCGTTGGCCAGCACCGACCGGTCGAACGTCCGCTCGACCGCGTACTTGACGTCAGCCGAGGTGACCGGCGTGCCGTCCTGGTAGGTGACACCCTGCTTCAGGTGGTAGGTCCAGGTCAGGCCGTTGTCACTGACCTGGCCGAGGCTGGTGGCCAGGCCGGGCACAATCTGGTCGCCACAGGTGCCCGGGCAGGACTTGAACATCACCAGCGGCGTCGCGTACAGCCGGTTGAAGTTGAGCACCCAGGCGTAGTAGGTGTTGCCCGGGTCGAATGAGTCGGGGGTGCTGCTGTCCGCGAAGGTGATGGTCCCGCCGGTCGTGCTGGACGGGTGCACCACCTTGGTGACGCCTTGGTTGAAGCTGACGCTCGACGCCGAGCCGCCGCCCCCTGAGCCTGTGCCTCCGCCGCTACTGCCGCCGCAGGCCGCAATCGTGAGCGCTGCCGCGGCGGCAACCGCGGTGAGCCCAAATTTTGCCGGTCTCTTCACTGCCGAGCCGCCTCCCGTTAGGTGGTGATTGGTGAACGTGCTGTTCTGCCGGCTACCGGTTGCTTCGCGGATCCAGGGCATCGCGAAGACCGTCGCCGAACAGGTTGAAGGCCATGACGGTGATGAAGATCGCCACGCCCGGAATGATCATGAACATCGGATCGATCGAGTAGAAACCGTTGCTCACGGCGTCGGAAAGCATGCCACCCCAGCTCGGGGTGGGCGGGATGAGGCCGACGCCCAGGTAGTCCAGGGCCGCCTCGAACAAGATGTTGGTCGGGATCAGCAGCGTCGCGTAGACCAGAATGGGCGCGACCAGATTGGGCAGCAGCTCGCGGAACAAAATGTAGGGCGAGCGTGCGCCCATGCTGCGGGCGGCATCGACGAATTCGCGTTCGCGCAGGGACAGGATCTGTCCGCGCACGATCCGGCCCATATAGGGCCAGGCGAAAAAGCCGATGACGAAAATCAGCAGAACGACCCGGAGCTGGTTGCCGGAAAGGCCGAACGCGGTATTCGGGATCACGCCGACGAGAGCGATGGCGAAAACCAGCAGCGGGAAAGCCAGGAACACATCCATGGCCCGGGCGATGAAGGCATCGACCCAGCCCCCGAAATAACCGGCGATGATCCCGAAAAAGACCCCGATGATCACCGCCAGCGCGGTGGCCAGGAAACCGATCAGCAGCGAGTACTGGGAGCCATCGACGACCCGGGCCAGCATGTCACGGCCGGTGACAGGCTCGACACCGAGCGGATGAGCGAGGCTGATCCCACCGAGCGGGCCGTTCGGCCGGCTGAAGGTGGGGTTGATCAGATCCTCGTGATAAGTGGTCGCGTTCTGCACGAGATGCGGGCCGATGATGGCCACCAGCACGAGCAGCAGCACGATAATGCCGCCCGCCATGGCAACCTTGTCATGCCTCAGCCGAATCCATGCGATCTGACCAGGTGAGCGACCCTCGATCGCCTTTCCGCCCGCGGGGGGTACGCCGGGATCCGGAACTGGTTCTCCAGACCCCTGCGGAACATCGACGGGCACGGCCATAACGAAAGACACTCCTGATCCCCGGGCCGCGTCGGATGGCCCAGTCGCCCATGCGGAACGGCGGCTGGCACAAGGCGGCCTGCGCTAGAACGAGATTCCGTGAATTGCCGGCAAAACGCCAGCCCTCAGCCGTTGTCGTGCCTTAATCGTGACGGAATCAGGATCAGGTTGTCATGCCAAAAATTTATGAAGTGACCATCATCACCCAGAACAGATGAAGTGTCACTCCGAGCTACGAAACGGGCACCCGATGATGCCGGGGCACCGGAGGTCCTCTCCGGCAGGCGCCATGACGGCGAAGATCCTCTTTAGCTGATGCCCCGACGGCGGAGGATCTCCTCCACCTCACTCATGTCATCGTCGCCCGCGTCGGCGGCGGGCTTGGCCGCCCGGGGCCGGCTCGGCTCCAGCTCTCGGCCCTTGTCCCGGCGGGCGCCCCGTCCGGGCTTCGACCCATCGGCCGGGGCGGGCACGGCCGGGCGCTGAGCCGTCGGCGCGTCCGTGATCCCGGCTGCGGTTCCGGCCTGGTCCTGCGGGTCGGCACCGGCCTTACGCAGGCGCCTACGGCGCCGCTTGAGGGGTGCCGACACCACGAACAGCACTCCAGCCAGGGCGGCCACACCGACCCCGGACCACACCTTCGGCGACAGCACCAGGTGCGCGGCGAAGTCGCCGATGGCGGTGCCGATCTTCCAGAACATCTGGATGGAGCCGGTCAGGTACGCGGCCAGCGGCAGCAGCGACCAGGCCGCTCCGCGCAGCCCCGAGCCCAGCCCGCGCCGACGCATCGCGAAATAACTGATGACCAGCCCGATACCCGTCAGCCCCGCACACAGCGGCAACCACGCGATCGAGTTATAAGTCGACATCCGCCCACCTCGACGTCGCTCGAGTCCCCTTCCCTCCATCGTGACACAGGCTGAGGACCGGATGAACCGGCCAGGGGGCCGTCAGGCGGCTTCTGGCCCATCCTCGCTGGCTCTGACCAGCAATTATATTGAATGTCGAGATATTACGTGGTCGCGCGTGGCTGCGTCCGGGCGAGTGGCGGCCGTGGGGTCAGGCGCGCATGGCTCCCGGCCGGGCCGGGGTAACGCGGCGGCCAGGTGCCCCTCGGCCCAGGCCTGGCGCAGCCAGGCCACGTCCACCCCGGTCAGCGAGGGCCGGACCCAGCGGCCGGGCCGGGGCTCGATGCCGCCCAGGGTGGGCACCGCGACCACGAAACATCCAGCCGCTTCGGCCGCGGTCACACCGGTGATCGAGTCCTCCAGCACCAGGCACTGGCCGGGCGGGACCCCCAGCCGGCTGGCCGCGAGCCGGTAGGGCTCGGGGTCGGGCTTGCTGCGGGTGACGTCGCTGCCGGTGACCATGACCGGGAAGCGCAGGCCGGTACGGGCCAGCACCGCATCCACGAACCGGCGCTGGGACGAGGTCACCAGCGCGTAGGGCAGGCCGGCTGCGGACACCGCGGCCACCAGTTCGGTCGCGCCGGGCATGATGCGGACACCGTGGTCGCGGACCTTGTCCACGATCCCGCTGACCATCCAGTCGCCGACCTCGGTGGGGTCGGCGGGTACGGCGGCCCGCTCCATGAAGTAGCGCACCGCGTTGTCGAGCGAGCTGCCGAGCAGCGTCTCCTGGTCGGCGGGGCTCCAGGTGCCGCCGAGCCGGGTCATCACCTCGGTCTCGACCTCGAACCAGAGCGGCTCAGAGTCGATGAGCAGGCCGTCCATGTCGAACAGGACGGCCTGCAGGGATCCATTGGTCACGTGCTGAAGTATTTCGCTTCGGGGTGATGGACCACGATCGCGTCGGTGGACTGCTCGGGAACAAGCTGCAGCTCTTCGGTGAGCTCGACCCCGATCTCCTCCGGCCGCAGCAGCCGGGCCACCTTGGCCCGGTCGGCCAGGTCCGGGCAGGCCGGGTAGCCGAACGAGTAGCGCGCGCCCCGGAAGCCGAGCCGGAAGAAGTCCTCGATGTTGTCCGAGTCCTCGCCGCCGATGCCCAGTTCGCGCCGGACCCGGGTGTGCCAGTACTCGGCCAGCGCCTCGGTCAGCTGCACCGACAGGCCATGCAGCTCCAGGTAGTCCCGGTAGGAGTTCTTGGCGAACAGCTCACCGGTGGCCTCGCTGACCCGCCCGCCCATGGTGGCGAGCTGGAAGGCGACCACGTCGGTACGGCCGGAGTCGCGGGAGGCGAAGAAGTCGGCCAGGCACAGATGCCGGTCACGGCGCTGGCGCGGGAACGTGAAGCGTTCGCGCTCCTTGCCGTCCTCGTCCAGGATGACCAGGTCATTGCCTTCGCTGACGCACGGGAAGTACCCGTAGACCACGGCTGGCTCCAGCAGCCCCTCGGTCCGGGCCCGTTCCAGCCACATGCGCAGCCGCGGGCGGCCGTGCTCCTCGACCAGTTCCTCGTACGAGGTCCCGTCCGCGCCCCGCGACGGCTTCAGCCCCCACTGGCCCATGAACGTGGCCCGCTCATCCAGGTAGGGCACGTACTCGGGCAGAGCGATCCCGGTCACGGCCCGGGTGCCCCAGAACGGCGGCTCGGGCAGTTCCTTCAGCTCGGCCACGTCGGACCGGGCCGAGGGGGCGTCCGCGCCGTCGCCGGTGTCCAGCGCGCGGAGGGGGCGGTTCACCTTGCGGGTTCGCCGCTCGGGCAGGGCGGCGCCCTCTTCGCCGCGCTTGACCGCCATCACCGCGTCCATCAGCCGCAGGCCCTCAAAGGCGTCGCGGGCGTAGCGGACCTCGCCGTCGAACAGCGCGGCCAGGTCCTGCTCGACGTAGGCGCGGGTCAGGGCGGCCCCGCCCAGCAGCACCGGCCAGCGGGCGGCCATGCCTTGCGAGTTCAGCTCGGCCAGGTTGTCCCGCATGATCACGGTCGACTTGACCAGCAGGCCGGACATGCCGATGGCGTCGGCGTTGTGCTCGTCGGCGGCGGTGATGATGGCCGAGATCGGCTGCTTGATGCCGATGTTGACCACGTCGTAGCCGTTGTT
>DASXJM010000349.1:0-2997 GCA_036497405.1 Streptosporangiaceae bacterium
GCCGACCTGCTGGCCGCCGAGCTGGCCCCGGACGCCGGGCACCTGGTGGTGGACCTGGCCGAGCACGCCGGCGACCTGTTCGACTGGGGCGCGCCCCGGCTGACCGAGCTGACCCAGCAGGTCGCCTCGGCCGGCCTCATCATCGCCGCGTCGCCCACCTACAAGGCGACCTACACCGGCCTGCTCAAGGCGTTCTTCGACCGCTACGGCAACAACGGCCTGGCCGGCTCGGTGGCGGTCCCGCTGATGACCGGCGCCGCCCCCATCCACACCCTGGCCGTCGAGGTGCACCTGCGCCCCCTCCTGGTCGAGCTGGGCGCGACCGTCCCCAGCCGTGGCCTGTACGTGACCGAGCCCGAGTTCGGCGAACTGGCCGCCCCCTTCGGCCGCTGGACCGAGGCCGCCGTCCCCCTCCTCCGCCAGGCCCTGCCCTAGCCCCATCGTCCCACCAGCCACCTCGCCCCGGGCTCCCCGTCACTCCGCGATTCGGGAACAGTTCTGTGCGCATGCTGCACACAAGTGTTCCCGAATCGGAGGCGCCCCCGGCCCCGCCGCCACCCCACCCGGCCGCCATCCCGGCCCGGACTGATAACAGCAAGAAGCCAGCGGCAGCCCCCGCTCCGCGCCAAGGCTACGATCCCGGTTATGCCGCTGCTGTCGCGAGCCCTCGGAGCCCTGCTCGGGCTGCCCCCGGCGCTGACCCGGACTGTGGAACTCCACCCGGACCAGCCCATCCCGGCCCCGGACGGGACCGACCTGCTGACTGACCTGTACCTGGCCCGTCCGGCCGGGCCGCGGCCCACGATTCTGATCCGGACGCCGTACGGGCGCCGCGGCCTGGCCGGTGGTGGCCTGGCGGCCCGGTTCTTCGCCGAACGCGGTTACCACGCGGTCGTGCAGAGCACGCGGGGCACGTTCGGGTCCGGCGGCCAGATCGACTTCGACGCCGAAGCCGGTGACGGCCGGGCCGTCGCGGACTGGATCACCGGCCAGTCCTGGTCCAACGGGGAGCTGGGCACGTTCGGGGCCAGCTACCTGAGCTTCACCCAGCTGGCGCTGGCCTCGACCCGGCCGCCCCAGCTCAAGGCCATGTCGCTGGCGGTCTGGGGTGCCGAACGGCGGGCCGGTTACTTCGCGGGCGGCTCGTTCGCGCTGGACCGGGCGCTGACCTGGGCCTACGGAGTGGTGAGCCAGCAGGAAGGCAGCAAGCTGGCCATGCTGCGGGGCCGCCGGGCGCTGGGGCCGGCCCTGAACCACCTGCCGCTGCTGGACGCCGACACGGTGGCGGTGGGTCATCCGGTCGGCTTCTACCGGGACTGGCTTGAGCACACCGGGCCCGGCGACCCCTACTGGGCCCCGACCGACTTCCGCTCACTGCTGCCCGATCTCGGGGTCCCGGTCACCATGACCGCGGGCTGGTACGACGCCTTCCTCCCGCAGATGCTGGCCGACTACCGGGCCCTGCGCGACGGCGACCAGCTGGTGCGGCTGCATATCGGGCCCTGGCGGCACGCCAGCCCGGGCCTGTTCCGGGCCAGCCTGCTCGACGCGCTGGACTGGTTCGGCGTCCACCTGCGGCAGCAGCCGCCCGAGCCCCGGCCGCCGGTCAGCTTCGAGGTCATGGGCGGCGGCGGGCCGCGCCAGCAGCCGGACTGGCCGTCGCCCGCCACCGTGCGACGCTGGTACCTGCAGCCGCACGGCCGGCTGGCCGAGGAATCGCCGCCGGTCAGCGAGCCCGACCAGTACCGCTACGACCCGGCCGAGCCGACCCCGGCGATCGGGGGCACCAGCACCGGCCCCAACTCCGGGCCCAAGGACAACCGCGAGCTCGAAGCCCGCCCGGACGTGCTCACCTACAGCACGGGGCCGCTGGCCGCCGACGTCGAGATCACCGGCCCGGTCCAAGCTGAGCTGTACGCCACCTCGACGCTGGCCCACACCGACTTCTTCGCCCGCCTGTGCGACGTTGACCCCCGGGGTCGCTCGATCAACGTCACCGACGGCCTCATCCGCCTGGCCAGCCCACCGTCGGGCCCCGTGCTGCTGGACCTGTGGCCCACCGCGCACCGGTTCCGGGCCGGGCACCGGATCCGGCTCCAGGTCTCCAGCGGCGCCCACCCCCGCTTCGCCCGGAACCCGGGCTGCGGGGAGCCCCTGGCCACCGCCACCACCCTGCGGGTCGCCGAGCAGACCGTGCACCACGACCCGGACCATCCCTCGGCGATCCTGCTCCCCGTGGTCAGCCCGGGGCCGGCTCCGGGGCGCTGAGCACCCGCCGCACCGGCTGCCTGGCTCCGAGCTTGGTCGGGCTGGTCGCGGGGCGCAGGTACTCCTCACCCTGGGGCCAGCGGGCCACGTGCTGGTCGCCGCTCTCGGGGGCGAACCCGACGTAGGTCACCTCGTCGATGTCCACCGCGAACAGCGCGAAGTCACCCACTACCGGCGCCCACGGCAGCTGGTCGGCGACCTGGCGGGCGTACCGTTCCTGGACCACCTGGTCGTGCTCGCGCCGGGCGGTGCCGCGCAGCTTGATCTCGATGGCGGCTTCCGGGCCGCTGATGATGCTGTGCAGCTGGATCCTCGGATCCCGGTCCAGGTCGGCCACCTTGGCCGACCCCGGCATCATCGACAGCCACAGCTCACCGTCCATGATCAGCGGCTCCACCCCGCTGATGCGAGCCGAGCCGTCCCGCCGGGTGGTCCCGATCAGGAGCACGCCGGGCTGGATCAGCCGATCGTGCGCGGCCGCGCCGAGCGCGGGCTCGCGGGCCGCGATCTCTGCCCATCTCATGCTTCTGGTCTACCGGAGACCACCGACATTTTTACCGAAGGCAGGTCGCGTCGCGTCCGGCCCGGCCGCGGGCGGCCAGTGCGCGGAGGGGGTCAGTGCGCGGACGGGTCAGCCACCCGGGCCAGGAACAGCGGCTCCCCGGTGCGGGTGTCGGTGACCAGCAGCAGGTAGGGCCGGTCGAACACCAGCGGCGGGTCGGCCTGGGC
>DASXJM010000350.1:0-5200 GCA_036497405.1 Streptosporangiaceae bacterium
AGCCGCCGGCGGATCCCGATGTTGGCCTTCATCCGGGGATCCTTGGCGTACTCGGTGTACATGTAGTCGCGCTCGTCGTCGGTGACCATCTCGAGGGTCAGCTCGTCGTGGTTGCGCAGGAAGATGCCCCACTGGCAGCCGGACGGGATCTTCGGCGTCTGGGCCATGATCTCCGAGATCGGGTAGCGCTGCTCACGCCGGACGGCCATGAAGATGCGCGGCATCAGCGGGAAGTGGAACGCCATGTGGCACTCGTCGCCACCGGTGGACGCGTCCCCGAAGTACTCGACCACGTCGGCCGGCCACTGGTTGGCCTCGGCCAGCAGCACCCGGTCCGGATAGAGCCGGTCGATCTCGGCCCGGATCCGCTTCAGGTACTCGTGCGTCTCCTTGAGGTTCTCGCAGTTGGTGCCCTCGCGCTCGTACAGGTAGGGCACGGCGTCCAGCCGGAACCCGTCGATGCCGAGGTCGAGCCAGAACCGGAGCACCTCGATCATGGCGTCGGCCACGGCCGGGTTCTCGAAGTTCAGGTCGGGCTGGTGGGAGAAGAAGCGGTGCCAGTAGTACTGGCCGCGCACCGGGTCGTAGGTCCAGTTGGACTGCTCGGTGTCGACGAAGATGATCCGCGCGTCGGCGTACTGGTCGTCGGTGTTGGACCACACGTAGAAGTCGCCGTACGGGCCGTCCGGGTCGGACCGCGAGGCCTGGAACCACGGGTGCTGGTCGGAGGTGTGATTCATGACCAGGTCGGCGATGACCCGCATGCCCCGCTGGTGGGCTTCCTCCACCATCTCCACGAAGTCACCGATGGTGCCGTACTCGTCCAGCACCTTCATGAAGTCGGAGATGTCGTAGCCGCCGTCCTTCAGCGGGGACTCGTAGATCGGCAGCAGCCAGATGCAGTCGATGCCCAGCCACTGCAGGTAGTCCAGCCGGGAGGTCAGCCCCTTGATGTCGCCGGTACCGTCGCCGCTGGAGTCGGCGAAGCCGCGAATGAGTACCTCGTAGAACACCGCGCGCTTGTACCACTCGGGATCGCGGGGCTTGTCGAAGTTGAACGGGTCGGGTACCGGTTCGCCGGCCATCGCCGGGAACTCCTGCGTGTGGGCGGTGGCCGCGCGATTGTCCCTGGCCGCGTCGGGCTCTGTCACGACTGGTGCTCCTGCTGGGCTGATCTGATCTGTGTCTGCCGATTGGGCTTGCCGATTGGCTTACTGTCCGGCCTTACTGACCGGGCCGGACCGTGAAAACGTGCGCAGGCTGGTACGACGGATCGAGGCGCACGTAGTTGGCCTGCCCCCATCGGTAGGACTCGCCGCTGATCTCATCGGTGACGGTGAACTCAGTGCCCCAGTCCATACCCAACGCCGGCAGGTCCAGCCAGACCGTCGCCTCCCGGGCGTGATGTGGGTCGAGGTTCGCGACCACGAGCACGGTGTCGGCTGCGGCTGTACCGCCGTGTCCTGCCGGGCCGGACGGGTCCGTCTCCTCGTGCGGGGTGATGCGCTTGGAGAACGCGATCCAGTCCGGCTGATCGACAGTATGAAAGCGTAGGTTACGCAGCCGGTGCAGCGCGGGATGTGATTTCCGGATTCTGTTGAGCGTCGCGATGTACGGGGCGATGCCGAGGTTCTCCCGTGCCGCCTGATCCCAGTCGCGCGGGCGGTACTGGTACTTCTCGGAGTCCATGTACTCCTCGCTGCCGGGGCGAACCGGGATGTTCTCGCACAGTTCGAACCCGGAGTAGATGCCCCAGGTCGGCGACAGCATGGCCGCCAGCACGGCCCGGATCTTGAACGCGGGCTCCCCGCCGTGCTGCAGATACTCGTGCAGGATGTCGGGCGTGTTGGTGAAGAAGTTCGGCCGCATGTAGGCCGCGGTCGCGCCGGACAGGTCGCGCAGGTACTCGGTCAGCTCGTCGGCGTGGGTGCGCCAGGTGAAGTAGGTGTACGACTGGTTGAAGCCGACCATAGCCAGGCCGTGCATCATGGCCGGGCGGGTGAACGCCTCGGCCAGGAACAGCACGTCCGGGTCGCTGGCGTGGATCTCGCCCAGCAGCCGCTCCCAGAACGCCAGTGGCTTGGTGTGCGGGTTGTCGACCCGGAAGATCCGCACCCCGTGGTCCATCCAGAGCCGCAGCACCCGCAGCGACTCCCGGTAGATGCCCTCGGGGTCGTTGTCGAAGTTGATCGGGTAGATGTCCTGGTACTTCTTGGGCGGGTTCTCGGCGTAGGCGATCGTCCCGTCGGCCCGGGTGGTGAACCACTCGGGGTGCTCCTTGACCCAGGGGTGGTCGGGGGAGGCCTGCAGCGCGAAGTCCAGCGCCACCTCCATGCCCAGTTCCCGGGTCCGGGCCACGAAGTCGTCGAAGTCGTCGAAGGTGCCCAGGTCGGGGTGGATGGAGTCGTGGCCGCCCTCGGGCCCGCCGATGGCCCACGGCGACCCCGGGTCACCCGGCTGCGGGTCGAGGGTGTTGTTGCGCCCCTTGCGGTACGCGGTCCCGATCGGGTGCACGGGCGGCAGGTAGACCACGTCGAAGCCCATCTCGGCGATGGCGTCCAGGCGGCGCTTGGCCGTCTGGAACGTGCCCGACACCGGCTCCCGCCGGCCCATCGGGTCGATCTGGACCCCTTCGGACCGGGGGAAGAACTCGTACCAGGCGCCGTACAGGGCCCGCTCCCGCTCCACCATCAGCGGCATCCGCCGGGACCGGGTCACCAGCTTGCGCAGCGGGTAGGCGGCCAGCATCCGGGTCACCTCGGGGTCCCGGGTCGCGGCCAGCCGGTCCCACGGGGTCAGCTTCGGGTCCCGCAGCACCTCGGCCACCGCGGCCAGCGCGGCCCGGACCACGTCCGGAGCCAGCGGCTTGTCGATCACCGGCTCGCCCGGGGCGGGCTCCGGCAGCCGGACCCGGGTCGACCGGATGATCGACTTGGACGCCTGGTCGAACAGGAGCGCGCCCTCGGCCATGACCAGCTCGATGTCCTGGCCGCGAGGCACCTTGATGCCGGCGTCGTGGTGCCAGTCGGCGATCGGGTCGGACCAGGCCTCGACCCGGAACGACCAGTTACCCGGGTGGGTGGCGACCACGTCCGCGCCCCACCGGTCCGTCCCCGGGGCCAGCTCGTGCATCATCTCCAGCGGCAGGTTGTTGCCGTCGGGGTCGCGCAGCACGGCGGCGGCGGCCACGGCGCCGTGCCCCTCACGGAACACGACCGCGCTCACCGGAAAGGGCTCGCCGGCCACCGACTTGGCGGGGTACCGTCCGCCGTCCACCGCGGGCTGGACGTCAAGGATGGGGATTCGTCCGATCACGGTGGTCACGGTATCGAGCGTGCTGGCAGCCATGCCAGTGCGGTACCCGCCCTGCTCCATAACATCTCTGACCGGCCGCTTCTCGTACGATTTTTTATTACCGAAGGTCTTTACTGGGGCCTTTGATCACTCCTGCGACGCCTGCGCCGGCGCGTTACAAACCGTTAACGAAAAAGGGGTCGTGCCTGGACATAAGCCCGGCTCATGATGGGTGCCGGAATTTCCGTCTCGTTCCCGAGCAGCCTCGGGGACGCACTAGGGTCACTCTTCGTGAAAGCCATTCGCCGGTTCACCGTCCGTACCGTTTTGTCCGAGCCGCTGGCCCCGCTCCGCGAGCTCATGCTGAACCTCCGCTGGTCCTGGCACCCGGAGACCGTCGAGCTGTTCGCATCGATCGATCCCGCGGCCTGGGCGGCCTCGGGCGGCGACCCCGTCGCCATGCTCAGCTCGCTGCGCCCGGAGAAGCTGGCCGCGCTCGCCGCCGACCAGGGCTTCCTGGACCGCCTGCAGGCCGCCGCGCGCGACCTCGACGCCTACCTGACCGGACCGCGCTGGTTCCAGCAGGTGCAGGAGAACCCGTCGGCCGAGGCCGCCGCGGGGTCCAGCACCCTGGTCGCCAAGCCGTCGGCGGTCGCCTACTTCTCGCCCGAGTACGGCATCACCGAGGTCCTGCCGCAGTACTCCGGCGGCCTCGGCATCCTGGCCGGCGACCACCTCAAGGCGGCCAGCGACCTGGGCGTGCCGCTGATCGGCGTGGGCCTGCTGTACCGGCACGGCTACTTCACCCAGTCGCTGTCGGCTGACGGCTGGCAGGGCGAGCGCTACCCGGCCAGCGACCCGAACGGGCTGCCGCTGGAACTGCTCCGCGACAGCGACGGGGTCCCGGTGAAGATCACCGTGGCCCTGGCCGACGGCCAGACCCTGGCCGCCCAGGTGTGGCTGGCCCAGGTGGGCCGGGTCCCGCTGCTGCTGCTCGACTCCTACGTGGAGGAGAACGAGCCGGCCCTGCACGAGGTCACCGACCGCCTCTACGGCGGCGGCACCGAGCACCGGCTGCGCCAGGAACTGCTGCTGGGCGTGGGCGGCGTGCGCGCGGTCCGGGCGTTCTGCGCCATCACCGGGCACGCCGTCCCCGAGGTGTTCCACACCAACGAGGGCCACGCCGGTTTCCTGGGCCTGGAGCGCATCCGCACCTACATCGACCAGGGCCTGTCGTTCGACGAGGCCCTGGAGGCGGTCCGGGCCGGCACCGTGTTCACCACCCACACCCCGGTCCCGGCCGGCATCGACCGCTTCCCGCGGGACCTGATCGAGCGCTACTTCGGCAAGAGCAGTGCTGGTCAGGACGGCACCGACCCCGAGCTGCCCATCGACCGGGTCCTGGCCCTGGGCGCCGAGACCTACCCGGGCGGCGATCCGCACGTGTTCAACATGGCCGTGATGGGCATGCGGCTGGCCCAGCGGGTCAACGGCGTGAGCCTGCTGCACGGCGAGGTCAGCCGGGAGATGTTCTCCGGCCTGTGGCCCGGCTTCGAGGAGGCCGAGGTCCCGATCGGCTCGATCACCAACGGCGTGCACCCGGCCACCTGGGTTGGCCGGGACCTGCTGGGCCTGGCCGACCCGGGCCCGGAGGTGCTCAGCGCGGGCGGCAACTGGGACTGGGACCGGGTCGCCGACCTGCCCGCGGAGCGGATCTGGGCCACCCGCCGGAGCCAGCGGGCCGCGCTGGTGGCCGACGCCCGCCAGCGGCTGCGGGCCTCCTGGAAGCAGCGCGGGGCCAGCGAAGCCGAGCTGACCTGGATCGACGACGTGCTCGACCCGGACACGCTGACCATCGGGTTCGCCCGCCGGGTGCCGTCCTACAAGCGGCTCACGCTGATGCTGC
>DASXJM010000351.1:0-13514 GCA_036497405.1 Streptosporangiaceae bacterium
ACCACGTTGCCGCGGACGGTGATCTCCCCGATGGTCTCCCCGTCCCAGGGCACCTCGGCCCCGTCCGGCGAGGCGACCCGGAGCTCACCGGAGCTGATCAGCTCCACCCCCTGCCGGGACTTGACCACGGCCAGGTCCGACGACGACAACCCGGCATGCTCCGGCAGCGGGGCGCACACGGTGATGAACGGCGCGGTCTCGGTCAGCCCGTACACGTGGGTGACCTCCCAGCCGAAGTCCCGTTCCAGCCGTTCGATGGTGGCCGCGGCCGGCGGCGCGCCCGCCGTGACCACGTGTACCCCCGGCCGTACCTTCCCGCGTACCTCAGCCGAGGCGTTGGCCAGCGAAATCAGCACCGTGGGGGCCGCGGCCAGCCAGCTGACCTCCTCCTCCCGGATCAGCCGGAACACCTCGCCTGGATCCACGCGCGGCAGGCAGATGTGCACGCCGCCCGCGGCCGTCACCGTCCAGGTGTAGGTCCAGCCGTTGGCGTGGAACATCGGCAGCGTCCACAGGTACTTCTCGCCGACCCCGATCGGCAGGTGCAGCAGGGTGCCGACCGAGTTCATGTAGGCGTTGCGGTGGGTGATCATCACACCCTTGGGCCGGGCCGTGGTGCCGCTGGTGTAGTTGATGGTGAGCAGGTCCCGCTCGTCGATTGGCGGCTTGTTCGGCGCGCGGCCCGCCGCGACCGCCTCGGACGCCGTCGCCAGCGTCGTCTCGTAGTCGATCCAGCCGTCCCGCGCCCCGCCGAACGCCACGAAGTGCTTGACCTGGGGAATCTGCTCCCGGATCCGGTCCACCAGGTCCAGGTAGTCCGGGTGCACGCAGACCACGGTGCTGCCCGAGTGGTCCAGGATGTAGGCGAAGTCGTCGGCGGACAGCCGGTAGTTGATCGGCACCAGCACGGCGCCGATCTCCGGGACCGCGTAGAACGCCTCCAGCTGGCTGTGGGTGTTGGGTGCGATGGTGGCCACCCGGTCGCCGGGCTGCACGGCCAGGTCCTGCAGGGCCGAGGCCCACTGGTCACAGCGGGTGAAGAACTCCTCGTAGGTCAGGCGCAGGTCGCCGTCCACCACCCCGGTGCGGTTGCCGTACAGGCGGCGGGTCCGGCGGGCGAATTCCAGCGGCGTGAGCGCTACTTCCATGCGAGCCCCTCTAGCTACGGCTGACTCCAGGACTGGTTCGCGTTGCCGGTGCAGTCCCAGATCTGCACCTGGGTCCCTGGCGTCGTTGACCAGCCCGTATCGTCCAGGCATTTACCCGACTGAGGATTAACAATTCCACCCCCGGCCTGCGGTTGCCAGACCTGGGCCCCGGTTCCGTTGCAGGTGTAGAGCTGGACCAGGGTCCCGTCGGCCGTCCCGCCGCTCTGCACGTCGAGGCATTTGCCGTCGGCGTGGATGGTGTCGCCGCCGCTGCCCGGTACCTCGGTCCACTGCTGGCCGTCGGTGCCGTTGCAGGTGTAGATCTCCACCTTGGTGCCGTCGCTGTTGCCGTCGCCGGGCAGGTCCAGGCACAAGCCCTGGTAGCCGACCAGCGGCGCGGTCAGCAGCCCGGACCCGGCCGGGGCCACCGTCCACAGGAACGTGGCCGAGGCCTGGGCCCCGTTGCCGTCCTTCGCGGTCACCGTCACCGTCGAGGTTCCGGCCGCGCTCGGCGTCCCCGAGATCGTCCCCCCACTGGAGATCGACAGCCCGGCCGGCAGCCCGGTCGCCGTGAACGACACCGTCTGCCCGCTGGCCGAATCGTGCGCCGTGACCGGCACCGACACCGCGGTCCCGGCGATCCCCTCCTGCGCCCCGGGGCTGGTCACCGTCACCGGCGCCCCCAACTGCCCCGACGCGACCGCCAGGGTCCCGGTCAGCGGCAGGTGCCCGTCCGAGTCCCCGACCGAGATCCCGTAGTTCCCGGTGGCCGTGGCCCAGGCGTTGCTGCTGCTGTTCCAGCACTGCAGGTTCCGCTGGCTGACCTGGAACGTCACGGTCTGGCTGGCCCCCGGAGCCAGGCTGACCCGGCTGAAGCCCTCGAGCTGCCTAGGCGGCTGGCCGGCCGCGGCCGGATCGGTCACGTACAGCTGGGCCACGTCGGCCCCGGCCCGGGCCCCGGTGTTGGTCACGGTGGCGGTGACCGTGGCCATCCCGCCCGCGGCCAGCGGCCCGACCTGCAGGTTACTGAACGAGAAGCTGGTGTAGGACAGGCCGTACCCGAACGGGAACAGCGGGGTCAGGCCCTTGGCGTCGTACCAGCGGTAGCCGACGTCAACACCCTCGGAGTACTGCACGGTGCCGTTCTGCCCGGGCCACTGCGCGGCCGTGCTCGCCGGGACCTGGGCCAGCGAGGCCGGGAACGTGACCGGCAGGTGCCCGGACGGGTCGGTGCTGCCGAACAGCAGCGACGCGATCGCGGTGCCGTCCTGCTGGCCCGGGTACCAGGCTTCGAGCACTCCGGCCACCGAGGATAGCCAGGGCATGGTCACGGCCGAGCCGGTGTTGAGCACCACGACCGTGTGCGGGTTGGCCGCGGCCACCGCCGACACCAGGCTGTTCTGGGCGCTGGACAGGTCAATGGAGGACAGGTCGCTGCCCTCGGACTCGTTGTTGGACACGAACACCACCGCCACCGAGGCCGCCTTGGCCGCCGCGGCCGCCGAACTGGTGGAACTCCCGTCGTTGTAGGTCACGCTGACCCCGCCGGGCGCCGCCGCCTGGATGCCCTGCAACGGGGTCACGGTGCCGCTGGAGTTCACCCCGGCGCTGCCCCCGCCCGCGGTCAGCGGGCTGCCGGAGGCGTCCGCGCCGATGACCGCCACCGAGGTGTCCGCGCTGGTCAGCGGGAGCACGCTGCCACTGTTCTTGAGCAGCACGGTGCCTTCCTCGGCCAGCTGGGCGCTGTCGCTCACGTGGGCGGCGCTGGTGGCGGCCTGCCCCGGTGACCCGGCCGGCGGCTCGTCGAACATCCCGAACGCGAACATCTCGGTCAGGATCGGCGTGACCAGGGCGTTGAGCTGGGCCGCGCTGACCTGCCCGGCCGACACGGCGCTGCTGAGGGCGCTGCCGTAGTAGCCGTCGTTGCCCGGCATGTCCTGGTCGAGTCCGGCGTTGGCCGAAGCCGCCGTCGAATGGGTGGCGCCCCAGTCCGAGGTGACGAACCCGGTGTACCCGAACTGCTGCCGGAGCACGGTGCTGAGCAGGTTCGGGTTCTGGCAGGCGTAGGTGCCGTTGATCGTGCTGTAGGAGCACATCACCGACGAGGCCGCGCCTTGCTGGGTCGCGTACTGGAAGGCCGGCAGGTAGATCTCCTGCTCGGCCTGGGTGCTGACCACCGCGTTGTCCGACGGCGTATTGCGGTTGGTCTCCTGGTTGTACACGGCGAAGTGCTTGACCTGGGCCATGGTCCCGGTCGACTGCACGCCCTGGATGTCGGCCGCGCTCAGCTGCCCGTTCAGGTACGGGTCCTCGCCGATCGACTCGAACGCCCGCCCCCAGCGCGGGTCACGCACGATGTTGATGGTCGGCCCCAGGTCCACGGTGGTGCCCTTGCTGGCCTGCTCGGCCCCGATGACCTGCCCGTACAGCTTCTCGGCGGCGGTGTCCCAGGTCGCGGCGACGCCGACCGGGGCCGGCAGCTGGGTCACGCTGGACAGCCCGTCCCCGACCCCGGCCGGCCCGTCCTCCAGGTTCATGGCCGGGATGCACAGCGACCCGATGGCCGGGGTGAACCCCACATAACTGGACCCGCCGGCCCCGGTGGTCATCGACACCTTCTGCGCCGTGGTCATTGCGGCCAGCACCTGGCTGACCCGCTGCGAGATCGGCGCCGTCGAGCCGACCCACGGGCAGCTGGCCACCGCGGCCCCCGCCGGAGTGGCCGTCCCGGCCCCGCCCAGGGCCGCGAACGCCGCCGCGGCCGCGCCCGCGGTCACCAGAGCTCCCAGCCGACGCCCCGACTTGCGACGCAACCCGCGCATAATGCCTCCCGAACCAACAGCGCCTTCGCCTTCCTCCACAACATAAATAAAGGCTCAACAAAAATCCATAAACAACATGTTGAAGGTCTGAATCTGCGTCCGGTCGCAGCCTCCGGCTGCCGCCGCGTCCCACCACCGGGCTCCGGCTCCCGCCCGCCACCCAGGTCCCATGCCTCCGCGTTCTGGCTGGCCGCGCCCCGGAGCCCGAAAGCTACGCCACCGGCCAGCGTTCCTGCCGGTAGCCGGCGTCCCAGAACATCCACTCGTACTGCGACGTGACCCGGAAGTGCCTCTCGACCCGGGCTCGCTCGGCCGGGCCCAGGGCCGGCCCCAGGTCGTCGGCGACGTCGAGGACGGAGCGGACCACGTCGCCGTAGGAGTCGTCGGCGTAGGTGTCGATCCACTTCTGGTACTGCGGGTTGGCCGAACCGCGCCGGACCAGCTCCCGGCCGACCTCGTAGTAGATCCAGTAGCAGGGGAGGACCACCCCGACGCCCTCGGCGTAGGAGCCGGCCTGGGCCGTGGCCAGCAGGTAGCTGCCGTAGGCCAGCGTGGTCGGCGCGGGCTCGGCCGCCTCGGCGCCGGCCGCGTCGATGCCGAGGTCGCCCATGAGCGAGTCGTGCAGCGTCCGCTCCTCGGTGATGATCTCGGCCGCGTGCCGGGCGAAGAGCTCGATGCCCGCGGTGTCCGGGGCCTTGCCCGCCACCACGGCCAGGGTCTTGGCGTAGTCCCGCAGGTACAGCGCATCCTGGACCACGTAGAACGCGAAACTGTCCCGGGGCAGGGTGCCGTCGGTCAGCCCGGTCACGAACGGGTGCTCCAGGATGGCGGTGTAGATGCCGGTGATGCCGTTCCAGAGTTCCGCGGTCAGGCTCTCGCTCATCGCTGAACGGTAGCGCGCCGCCCCTGACCGGGAACGGGCACCAACCGACCTTCGGTAAAAATAAATCCCGCCCCCTGTCGATTGAGGGCCCGCGTCTTCGTCACCAGCATGAGGACCGGGCAGGCCGGTCCCCCGCGAGAGGAGTACGTCATGACGCAGTACCTGCTGGCCGTGTACCCGTACCAGACCGGTTCCGCGACCGAGGTCGATCTGACCGAAGAGCAGATTCAGCAGGCCTACAAGGACGTGGACGCGCTCAACGGCGAGCTGCAGCAGGCCAAGGTCTGGGTGTTCGCCGGCGGCCTGGAGCCCGGCACCACCGCCACCGTGGTCCGGTCCAGCGGGGGCCAGGTCGTCACCACCGACGGGCCGTTCGCCGAGACCAAGGAGCAGATCGGCGGCTTCTGGATCATCGAGGTGCCGGACCTGGACGTCGCGCTGGAGTGGGCGGGCAAGGCCACCGTGGCCTGCGGCGCCCCGGTCGAAGTCCGGCCGTTCCAGGCCAACTGACCATGGACGCCGCGGCCGTCGAGCGGGCCTACCGGGAAAGCTCGGGGCGCGCCGTGGCCACCCTGGTCCGCTTCTTCGGCGACATCGATCTGGCCGAAGAAGCGGTCCAGGAGGCGTTCACCATCGCCATCGAACGCTGGCCGGACACCGGGATCCCCGACAATCCGGGCGGCTGGATCGTCACCACCGCCAAGAACAAGGCCCGCGACCGGCTGCGCCGCGAGTCGTCCCGGCCCAGCCGGGAAACCGAAGCCACCCGGCTGCGCTGGCCCGTCTCGCCGGGCGGCTCGCACCCACCGGAGGAGGCGGAGGCCGTGCCCGACGACCGGCTCCGGCTGATCTTCACCTGCTGTCACCCGGCCCTGAGCCCCGAGGCCCAGCTGGCCCTGACCCTGCGGCTGGTGGCCGGGCTGCAGACCCCGGAGATCGCCCGCGCGTTCCTGGTCCCGGAGCCGACCGTGGCCCAGCGCCTGGTCCGGGCCAAGCGCAAGATCCGCGCGGCCAAGATCCCCTACCGGGTGCCCCGCGACGCCGAGCTGGTCACCCGGCTGCCGTTCGTGCTGGCCGTCGTCTATCTGGTGTTCAACGAGGGCTACACCGCCTCGGCCGGGGAGGCACTGATCCGGGCCGAGCTGTCGGCCGAGGCCATCCGGCTGGCCCGGCTGCTGGCCGAGCTGATGCCGGACGAGCCCGAGGTCCTGGGCCTGCTGGCCCTGCTGCTGCTGACCGAGGCCCGCCGTCCGGCCCGCACCGCCGCCGACGGCACCCTGGTCCGGCTGGCCGACCAGGACCGCGGCCGTTGGGACCGGACCCTGATCGCCGAGGGCCAGGACCTGGTCCGGGCCTGCCTGCGCCGCAACCGCCCCGGCCCCTACCAGCTGCAAGCCGCGATGGCCGCCGTGCACGCCGACGCCGCGACCGCCGCCGACACCGACTGGAGCCAGATCTTGGCCCTCTACGACTGGCTCATGATCATCGCGCCCACGCCGATCGTGGCCCTCAACCGCTGCGTGGCCCTGGCCGAGACCGAGGGACCGGAAACCGCCCTGCGCCAGCTGGACGAGCTGGACCTGAGCGGCTACCACCTCTACCACGCCACCCGCGCCGACCTGCTCCGCCGCCTCGACCGCCGCGCCGAAGCCGCCACCGCCTACGACGCCGCCATCACCCAGACCACCAACGGCGCCGAACGAGCCTTCCTGGTCAGCCAGCGCCAGACCGTCCTCTAACCTGGCCGCAGCCAAGGCCGCTGGTCAGCCGGCCGCCAGCTCGCCCAGGGGGGTGCCGGGATCGGCCAGGGCGTCCGGGTCACAGGGCCGCTCCGACCGGATCAGGTTCCCGATCGCGTCGCTGACGTCCCAGACGTTGACCTTCATGCCGGCCTGGACCCGGCCGTCCCTTAGCCAGAAGGCGATGAACTCGCGGGCCTGGAGGTCGCCGCGGACCACGACCCGGTCGTAACCATCCGGCCCGACGTAGCCGACGTACTCCATGCCCAGGTCGTACTGGTCGGTGTAGAAGTAGGGCAGCTCCTGGTAGCGGACGTCCTGGCCGAGCATGGCCGCGGCCGCGGTCAGCGGCTGCTGGCGCGCGTTGGCCCAGTGCTCCACCCGCAGGTGCTGGCCCAGCCGCGGATGGAGGGCGCGGGCCACGTCACCGGCGGCGTAGATGTCCGGGTCGCTGGTCTGCAGCGCGGCGCTGGTCACGATGCCGTCCCTGACCTCCAGGCCGGCCTCCTCGGCCAGGCTCGTGTTGGGGAGGGCGCCGATCCCGGCCACCACCGCGTCGGCGTCGATGCGGGTGCCGTCGGCCAGCCGGACCCCGGTGGCCCGGCCGCCGGCACTGGTGATCTCCTCGATGGTCACGCCGCCGTGCAGGCTGACCCCCTGGCTGGTGTGCAGGTCGGCGAAGACGGCTGCGATCTCCGGGCCGAGCACGCGCAGCAGCGGCAGCGGCAGGGTCTCCAGGACCGTGACCTCCAGGCCGGCCTGACGGGCAGCCGCCGCGACCTCCAGGCCGATCCAGCCGCCGCCGATCACGGCCAGCCGCGACCCGGTGGCCAGGATCTCCCGGAGCCGGTCAGAATCGCCGATGGCCCGCAGGTAGTGGACACCGTCGACGCCGGGCAGTCGGCGCGGGCTGGCCCCGGTGGCCAGCAGCAGCTTGCGGTACGGCAGCACCGAGCCGCCGGCCAGCTGGACCTGGCGGGCGGCCCGGTCGACGGCGGTCACTGGCTGGCCCAGCACCAGGTCGACCCGGTGCCGGTCGTACCAGGACCGGTCGTGCACGAACATGCTGTCCCGGTCGGTCTTCCCGGTCAGCTAGTCCTTGGACAGCGGCGGGCGCTCGTAGGGCAGGTACTCCTCGGCGCCGATCACGGTGACCGGGCCCTCGAATCCGTGCTCCCGCAGGCCCTCGGCCGCCCGGGCCCCGGCCAGGCCGCCGCCCACGATCACGAAGCTGTCTTGTGCCATGCCGATCTCCTATCGGTCGGGTGACCGCTCTGGTCAGGCGCTGATGCCGGTGAGAGCGAAGAATTCCTGGCGGGACCGGGCGTCGTCCCGCAGTGTGCCGAGCAGGGCCGAGGTGACCGTGCGCGAGCCGGCCGCCTGCACCCCGCGCAGGGTCATGCAGGTGTGCTCGGCCTCGATGACCACCCCGGCCGCGCGCGGGCGGAGATGCCCGTACAGCCAGTCGGCGACCTGCTTGGTCAGCCGTTCCTGGACCTGGGGCCGGCAGGCGAAGTGCTCGACGATGCGGGCCAGCTTGGACAGCCCCAGGATCCGCCCGCCCGGCAGGTAGCCAACGTGCGCGACCCCGCTGAACGGCAGCAGATGATGCTCACACACCGACCGGACCGGGATGGCCCGGGCCAGCACCAGCTCGTCGTACCCCTCATCATTGGGAAAGGTGGTCAGGTCGAACGGCCGCGGCGTGAACAATTCGGCGTAAGCGCGGGCCATCCGCCCCGGCGTCGCCCGCAGGCTTTCGGCGTTCAGCTGCACCCCGAGCGCCTCCAGGAACTCCCCGGCCGCCCGTTCGGCCGCGACCAGATCAACGTCCCCGCCCAATTCGTGCACCACCCGCAGCGCCGCTCCCGACCGCGTCGGTCCGCTGTCACCCGCCATGCTCACCCTCCCCGACCGATGTACGGTTCCCGCACGTAATTAATCTAATAAATCTTGGTCTTATTAATCAGGCCTGGGCAAGCACTCACAGATTGGCTAAGTTCTCGGTTTTATCGCCAACACTTATTGGTGTTATGGTGAGGAAGTGTCGGCTGAACCTGCCATTCGGGCCATCGCCGCGCTCGATGACGACCTGCGGCGCGGGATGTACGAGTTCGCCCGGGCCGCCCACCGGCCGGTGACCCGTGACGAGGCCGCGGCCGCGGTCGGGATCTCCCGCAAGCTGGCCGCGTTCCACCTCGACAAGCTGGTCGACGCCGGTGTCCTGCGGGCCCGGTCGGCCTCGGCCGGCGGCGTCCGCCGGGTCGGCCGCGCCCCCAAGGCGTACGAGCCGTCCGGCACCGATATCCAGGTCAGCCTGCCCCCGCGCCGCCCCGACCTGCTGGCCGAGATCCTGCTGGCGGCGGTGCTGGACGAACGGCCGGGGGAGACGGCCGGGGACGCGGCCGGGCGGGTGGCCCGCGAGCACGGGCAGCAGCTCGGCGCGGCCGAGCGGGACCGGACCCGGCCCGGCCGCCTGGGCGCCGAACGCGCCCTGACCCTGGCCGGCCAGGTCCTCGAGCAACGCGGTTTCGAGCCCGCCCGGGAAGCCGCCACCTGCCTGCGGCTGCGCAACTGCCCGTTCCATCCCCTGGCCGCCCGGGCCCCAGAAACGGTGTGTGGTCTGAATCTCGCGTTTCTGGCCGGGATGGTCGACGGCCTTCAGGCCCCGGCGGTGGTGGCCGTGCTGGATCCGCGCCCGGGCGAATGCTGCGTTGAACTGCACGCTCGCGGCAATCCCGCCTGCTCCGAGCCCCGTACTAATGAGTGTGACGAATGACCGCGGCCAGCACCTGACCGGTGCCGACGCCGAACTGGGCCTTGGCGTCCTGACCGGCCGCGAACGAGCCCAGGCCATCGCGCACCTGCAGCACTGCGATCAGTGCCGGGCCCGGGTCGCCGGGATGGCTTCCACCAGTGACGAGCTGTTGCGGCTGCTGCCCGGGCAGCAGCCGCCGCCCGGCTTCTCAACCCAGGTGACGAGCCGGCTTCGCCAGGCCGCCCAGGCCCCGGTGAAGTCGCGGCGGTCCCGTGTCCTGACCGCGGCCGCGGTGCTGGTCCTGGTGGCCGCGGCCGGTGTGGCCGGGTGGGGATCGCACGCCAGCCCCGAGCCGACCGGCCCGGCCGGACGGGCCGCGCCTGACACCCTGCGCACGGCAGCGCTGTACACCCCCGGACACGAAGACATCGGCAAGGTCTTTCTGCACCCCGGCCGCCACACCTGGATGTTCACCGACGTCGACCTGGACATCAAGGACACCACCATCGTCTGCCAGCTGATCGACCAGGCCGGCCGGGTCATCACGGTCGGCTCCTTCCGCCTGCTCAAGGGCGACGGCTACTGGGGCAGCCCCGAACCCGACCAGCCCGCCATGATCACCGGGGCACGCCTGATCACCACGGCGGGCACGGTCCTGGCCACCGCCTCCTTCGGTCCCGCCGGCTAACCTCGCCGCGGTGGCCGCCGCTCTCCGCCTGATCCGAAAGGCTCGGGGCATTGAGCTCTGGCGCGGCCGGTTCGACGTCACCGTCGACGGCACCAGCGTCGGAACCCTCGACCGCCAGGACACCATCGAAACCCCGGTCGCCCCGGTCCCCGCACCCTGCTCCGACCTCGCCATCTTCATCCGCGAAGACGAAGACTGACCCTCGCTCGGGCCCGGAGTGGCGGGCCCGGTATGGCTGACCTGTACGGCGTCGCGGCCTGCGATTATGGTACGAGCGTGGGGCAGTCTGGAGCTGCGGCGAGCATGGCTGGCGGCGTACATGGTTTCCCGGGCGCGCTGACCAGTTTCGTTGGCCGGTCCGGCCCGGTGACTGAAATAGCGGGATTGCTGGCCAAGCGCCGGTTAGTAACCGTGACCGGGCCAGGCGGGGTGGGCAAGACCCGGCTGGTCGGTGAGGTCGCTCGGCGAGTGGCGCGCCGGTTCGCCGACGGGGCGTGGCTGGTGGAACTGGCCCCGGTGCAGGACCCCGCCCGCGTTCCCGGAACGGTGGCGGCGGTGCTGGGCGTGCGGGAGGAGCCCGGTGTCCCGGCCGTCGAGGCCATGATTCGGGCCCTGGCTCACCAGCAGCTGTTGCTGGTGGTGGACAACTGTGAGCACGTCGTCGACGAAGCGGCGCGGCTGTGCGCCGGGCTCCTGGCCGCCTGCGACGATGTGCGGGTGCTGGCGACCAGCCGGGAGCCGCTGCGGGTGACCGGCGAAGCGCGGTATCGCCTGGTCCCACTGGCCATGCCTGGTCCGGATGACCCGTCCGACCAGGGTGGATCAGAAGCGGTGACACTGTTCATTGACCGCGCCCAGCACACGGACGTCCGGTTCGTACTCGATGAGGAAACTGGGCCCGCGGTCGCCCGGCTGGTGACGCGGCTGGACGGGATACCCCTGGCGATCGAGCTGGCGGCGGCGCGAGTGGAAGCGCTCGGCGTGGCCCAGCTCCTGGCCCGTCTCGATGACCGGTTTGCGCTGCTGTCGGCCGGGGACCGGCTGACCGGGCGGCACCAGTCACTGGCCGCTACGGTCGAGTGGAGCTACCGGCTGCTGGGGCAGCATGAGCAGCGGGTATTCCGCGCCTTGTCGGTGTTCCCCGGGCCCTTCACCCTGGCGGCCGCCGAGGCCGTCGCGGGACCCGAGGCCGGCCTGGTGCTACTGCACCTGGTGGACTGTTCGCTGGTCGGACCGCCGCGGACGGGACCGGACCACCGGCCCCGCTACGCGATGCTCGAGACCCTGCGCGCGTACGGGACGGCCCGGCTGGACGCGGCCGAGCGGGACGATGCCATCACCGCGCTGGCTGCGTACACACTGGAGGTCGCGGTGCAGGCGGCCAAAGGTCTGCAGACCTCAGAGGGCGAGTTGCCTGCGGCCCAGTGGCTGGACGCCGAGGACGCCACCATGCGGCAGGTGCTGGAGTGGGCCAGGGAGCATGACCACGAGGTTGCCCTGCGGCTGGCGGTGGCGCTGGCGCCGTGGTGGGACCTGCGCAGCGGACTGCCC
Source organism: Streptosporangiaceae bacterium (assembly GCA_036497405.1). Classification (GTDB taxonomy): domain Bacteria; phylum Actinomycetota; class Actinomycetes; order Streptosporangiales; family Streptosporangiaceae; genus Bog-532. The sequence goes on from DASXJM010000351.1 coordinate 11,590, forward strand.
AGCCAGAACGCATTGTTGCGGCAGGTCTCGGCGTGGGCCGCCACGGGCAGCGATGAGTGGTGCGCCATCGAGTTCTGGCTGGGCATGACGGCCAGATTCTCCGCTGACATGGCCGGGGCGCTGGGTCACTTTACAGCCGTACGCGACGCCGTGTCCGACCGGAGGCCGTCGCGGGTACTGGCAGACGCACTGACCGGCCGGGCGTCGGTTCTGCGAGAGCAGCTGCGGATCAGTGAAGCGGTCGAGGATGCGGACCGGGCCTTGGCCATAGCGCGGGAGATCGGCTACCCAGCGGGGGAGGTGCAGGCTCTGCACAACCTCACTCAGGCCGCGATGATCGCCGATGACGTGGACCGCGCCGTTCGGCTGGCGCGGGAAACCCGGGAGACCAGGCCAGCCGCCGGAGTGCCCAGCCAGGCCGAGCAGGCCCGTAGCGACACCTTGACCAGCGTGCTGATGGCGACCGGAGACCAGGCCGCCGCCGAACGCGTCTGCGCCGCCGCGCTAGCCCGGAGCCGGCGTGCCAACAACCGGCAGCATCTGGCGCGACTGTTGAGCAGGATGGTGCTGCTGGACCTGGCAGCGGGCCGCGTTCAGGATGCCGCGGCTCATCAGCGGGAAGCCCTGCAGATCCTGGTGCGGGCCGGAAGCTGGTTCGAGCTGCTTAACGCGATGATGAGCTGCGGGTGCCTGTGCGGTGAGACCGGGCGCTACGCCGAGGCGATCACCTTGTTGGCGGCCTACGAGGCGTTTTGCCAGCGCACCCAAACCTCGGATTGGCCTTCGGACGCTCGCCACCGCCAGCGATATGTGGACCAGGCCCGGCAGGCGCTCGGTGCTGCTGAGATCCGGGCCGCCGAGGAACGAGGCGCCGCCATGACCATGGTGACCGCCGCCGAGTACGCCCTGATGCTCACCAATCTCGAACCGCAGTTGGCGGAGCACGGCGCCGGCCCACTCACCAGCCGGGAGCGGGAACTGGTCACCCTGGTCGCTCAGGGCTGTACCGACGCTCAGATCGCGGTCCAGCTGGGCATCAGCATCCGCACCGTCCGCTCCCACCTGGACCGGATCCGGGACAAGACCGGCTGCCGTCGCCGCGCCGATCTGACTCGCTTCGCCCTCCGCGCCGAACTGGTCTGACCCGCGCCGCCACCTGCGTGCGGCGGCCACATCGGTGTGGGTACTTCTACCCCAGGTCTGTGACCTGAGGAAATGGGGTAATCGGGCTCTGCCCTGGACCTTTCCGGCTGGGCCATGCTGCCCCTGAGGGCCGCGAGAACCGGCCACCGTCGAGTAGCAGGAGATGATCATGTCCGCGACGTTTGATCGTCGAAAGTTCCGCCCACACACTGACCGTGATTGTCCTCCACCCATCCGCACCAGCGGGCCCCGGCGCCTGCTGCCGCGCCGGATGATCGCCATACTCGGCGGGTTACGCTGGCCACCCTGGTTCTGATCCGCCAGTGAGACCGGCGGCTGGCTCCCGTTTGCGCACCCGAGCCCAAAGCCACGCCGGACGACATCCTGGGTCCTGGTGAACTGCTGGTCATCGGGTCAGGAACCCAGTGAGCCGGCCTGGAAGCGGCTGAGCTGCATAACCCCGCTGTCACCCCGCAGCCCGAACGCGAAGTGGTACTCCGAACGGGTTGCCGGATCGGTCAGGTCCAGCAGCGGGGAGACCGAGGTGGACTCCAGCTCGGTCCACGGGCCGCTGCTGCCCGACTGGTGGTAGGAGGTGAGCGTGTTGCCGCTGAACGCCACTGCGAAGTGGTCCCCAGGCGGCAAGGTCACGTCGGCGCAGCAGGCCACTTGGAAGCCCGGCGGCTGGAGCACCCCGTTCAGCACGAGGTCCTCGCCGGACGTGTGGAAGTAGCTGTTGTACCAGACCATCACGTAGTTGTTCGCGTCCTTGACCAGGCCGG
>DASXJM010000352.1:0-6953 GCA_036497405.1 Streptosporangiaceae bacterium
AATTTCGCTGAGTAACCAATTCACGACTCGCCGAGGTAATTAATTTTCGGTGTTTCCCCAGGTTCGCTAGGCTTCGAGCGGAATGCTAGCTAAATGAATTTCGCGCTCTAGTCGGGGCTGGAGCGCGCAACGGGGCGAGAGGCTCGCCAGTGGGCGGCAGCACGGGGGCTGACGTCGCGCAGCAAACCGCGACTACAGCCGCAGCAGAGACGAGACCGGGCGGACGGAACGGACCGCGCTGGCGTAATGCCGCGCGCCTGTCCGTGGTGGTGGTCCTGGTCACGGTCATGGTCATCTTCCGCCGTGACCTGGTCCGCTCGATCACCGTCCTGACCCATCTGAGCCTGCGCTGGTACGCGCTGGCGGTCCTGGCCGAGATCGTATCGGTGACCGCGTTCGCGTTCAGCCGCCGCCGCCTGCTGGCCGCGGGCGGACCGCCGCCGCGGCGCCGGTCGATGATCGCCATCACCCTGTCGGGCAGCGCCATGGCGACGTCGCTGCCGTTCGCGGGCACCGGGCTGGCCGCCTTCTACGAGTACAAGCAGTTCCGTCGCCGCCAGGTGGACCCGGCCACCATCGGCTGGACGCTGGCGGTGTCGGGGATCTTCTCCACCACCTCGCTGGCCGTGCTGCTGGTGATCGGGGCCATCCTGGGCGGGGTGGGCTTCGGGGCCGCGGCCGGGCTGGCCGGGGCCGCGGTGTACCTGCTGCCGGGGGTGGCCGTGCTGCTGGCGCTGCGCTACCGCCAGGTTCGCGAGGGGATCGGCCGCCTGTTCCTGCGCGTGGCCGGGTCGCTCCAGCGGTGGCGGCCGTCGACCCGGGAGCGGCTGGAGGAGCTGCCGGCCCAGCTGGATGGGTTCCTGGACCGGATCGCCAGCCTGCGGCTGCCGCCACGCGGCGCGCTGACCGTGTTCGCCCTGGCCGCGCTGAACTGGGCGGCCGACTGCGCGACCCTGGCCCTGGCCATCCACGCCACCGGGTCGCCGGTGCCGTGGCACGCGCTGCTGCTGGCCTGGGGCGCGGGGGCGGCGGTGGGCAGCACCGGCCTGACCCCGGGCGGTTTCGGGATCGTCGAGCTGGCCGTGGCCGCCGCGCTGACCGCCGGCGGCCTGCCCGCCTCGGCCGCGCTGGCGTCGGTCCTGGCCTACCGCGTGATTAACTTCTGGCTGGTCAACGGGGCGGGCTGGCTGGTCATGCTCCGGCCCGGTGCTCGACAATAAGACCTTCAAACCCATATTGAAGGTTGGGGGCGGGAGTATCCCAGCACAGCTGAGTCTCGCTGAGCTCGACCAGGATCCGCACGCAGGCCTGGCCCGGCTGCGCGCACAGTCGCCGGTGGCCTGGGTGCCAGGGCTGGACGGGTGGCTGGTCACCGGCTACGCGGAGGCGGTGGCGGTGATGCGCGACAGCCGCACGTTCACCGTGGACGACCCGCGGTTCTCCACCGCCCGGGTGGTCGGGCCGAGCATGCTGTCGCTGGACGGGACGGCGCACACCCGGCACCGGTCGCCGTTCTTCGCGGCGTTCCACCGGGGTGGAGCGGCCGAGCGGCTGCCCGCGTTCGCGGACGCGGAAGCGGCCCGCCTGGTTGATGCGATCCGCCCGGCGGGCGCGGGCGACCTGCGGCGGGAGCTGTCCGGGCCGCTGGCGGTGGCGGTAGTGGCGCAGGCGCTCGGCCTGGGCGATGTGGCCCCGGCCGAGATCCTGGCCCTCTACACCCGGATCGTCGGCGGGGTGACCGGCCTGTCCGGCGACCAGGGCGGCCCCGGTGACCAGGCCGGCGGCCAGGAACCGCAGGACACCACCGGTATCGGCGAACCCGACCCCGATTCGGTGGCGGCGTTCGGTGCGCTGGCGGACCTGCTGCGCGCGGTCATCGAGGGCGGTACCGGCGCGGGTGACAGCAGCGTGCTGGCCACCGCGGCCGCGGGCGGGGAGCTGCGCACCGACGAGGTGATCTCGGACGCGGCAGTGGTGATGTTCGGCGGGATCGACACCACCGACGGCATGATCGCCAACGCCGTGCTGCACCTGCTCGGCCAGCCGGACCAGCTGGACCTGGTCCGGGCCGACCCCGGCCTGCTGCCGGCGGCGGTGGAGGAATCGCTGCGGCTGGAGCCGGCCGCGGCCATCGTCGACCGCTACGCCACCGCCGACGCCCAGGTCGCCGGGGCCGCCATCCGGGCCGGGGACCGGGTGACGGTCTCCATCACCGGTGCCAACCGGGATCCGGCCGTGTTCGGCGACCCGGACCGGTTCGACCTGGCCCGGCCCGAGTCCGGGCGGCACCTGGCCTTCGCGCACGGCCCGCACTTCTGCATCGGCGCCCCGCCGGCCCGGGCCGAGACACTGGCCGCGCTGCGGGCCCTGCTCCCCCTGCCCGGCCTGCGCCTGGACCCGGCCCAGCCGGCCGCCCCGCGCGGCCTGGTGTTCCGCAAGCCGCCCACCCTGCACGTGCTGTGGGACTGAGGCGGGCCGGCCGCTTACCGGCTGGCCACCATGATCATGCGCTGGTGCTGCGACGTCAGCGGCTGGCCGTCCTCCCCGTAGCCGTTCACGGTGCGGAACCCGGCCGCCAGCAGCCAGTCGCGCAGCTCCGGGTAGCCGAACAGACGCTTGACGAAGTTCAGCGGGCGGGACCGGCCCCCGCGGATGACCGTCCGCTCGGCCTCGAACCGGCTGGTCAGCGCGTCCAGGTGGTAGCGGTCGACCAGCATGTCCCCGTTGTCCTTGGCCGCGACCACCCGGGACGGAGTGTAGGAGGCCAGGAACCTGGTCAGGTTGTCCAGGTCCATGGCCAGCCGGCCGCCGGGCCGCAGGGCGCGGGCGATGCCGTCCAGGACGGCGCGGTTGGTGTCGTCGTCGAAGTACCCGAACGCGGTCGACCAGTTCACGATCCGGTCGAACTGGCCGGCCCGGCCGATCTCGCGCATGTCCCCGGCCACGTACTCGATGCTGACCCCGGCGGCGGCCGCGTCGGCGCGGGCCCGGTCCAGGAACACCGCTGAGGAGTCCAGCCCGGTGATCTGGCCGCCGCGGGCAGCCAGCTGGTTGGCCAGGTCGGCGGCGGCCGCCCCCGGCAGCTGGGTGCCGGGCACGGTGGGCCCGTGGGCCGCGAACTCGCTGCGGCCGTCGGCGGGGGCGAAGAAGTACAGGTAGTCGTCGTCGTACATGGACCCCGCGTCGAACAGGTCGGCGGTCACGGCGTCTCCTACCAGTCCGAGACCGAGTTGTCTTCGCGGTGCAGCACCCGCAGGCCCGGGAGCTGGAACGGCTCGGCGCTGGCCGCCTCTTCGTCCAGCTCGACGCCGAGGCCGGGCGAGCCGCCGCTGTACAGGTTGCCGCCCTCCAGCCGCATGTCGGTGCGGACCACCCCGTCCAGCACGGACGGCCGCCAGGTGAGCTCCTGCACCGCGAACAGCGGCGTGGACAGGTCGAAGTGCAGGCAGGCCGCGGTCGAGACCGGGCCCAGCGGGTTGTGCGGAGCCTGCTCGATGTAGTGGGTCTCGCACCAGCCCGCGACCTTCCTGGCCTCGGTCAGCCCGCCGCAGATGCACAGGTCGACCCGGCAGTAGTCCATCAGGTCGCGTTCGATCAGCTCCCGCCAGTCCCATTTGCTGGCGATCTGCTCGCCGGTGGCGATGGGGACCGAGATGTGCTGGCGCAGGTAGGCGAACTGGGCCGGGTTCTCGGCCCGGACCGGGTCCTCGATGAAGAACGGGCGCATCGGGGCCAGCTCGGCGGCGAGCTGGATGGCGTAGGCAGGGGTGGTGCGCTGGTGGAAGTCCACGCAGATCTCGACGTCCGGGCCGAGCGCGTCGCGCAGGGCGGCGAAGGCGTTCACGGTCCAGCGCAGGGCCGGGGCCTGCTCGTACAGGCCGTGGTGCTCGGGGTAGTAGCCGTCGCCGGCGGTGTAGCGGACGAACCGCCAGCCGTCGGCCACGTGCTCGCGGGCCCGGCGGACCATGGCGTCGATGACCGTCTGCCCGTCGAGGTCGTGGCCGTCCGGAGGCTGCACGTGGCAGTAGCAGCGCGCGTAGTCGCGGGTCCGGCCCCCGAGCAGGTCGTAGACGGGCACGCCCAGGGCCTTGCCGCGCAGATCCCACAGGGCGATGTCGATCGCGGCCAGGGCGGCGCCGTGCACGTGGCCGCCGCGGAAGAACTGGCCCCGCCACAGGGTCTGCCAGATGTGCTCGATGCGGGACGGGTCCATACCGCGCAGGATCGGGGCCCAGGTCTCGATCAGGCCCTGGACAGCCAGTTCCTTGCCGTTGATGCCGGCTTCCCCGAGCCCGGTCAGCCCTTCGTCGGTGTAGACCTTCACGAAGGTGTAGCTGCGGTCCGGGCGCTCGCGGTCGTGAACCAGGAACGTCTTGACGTCGGTGATGCGCACTGAGCTCCTATTCGATTATTCGACGGGAATACCGATGGATTCGCTGGCGGCCAGGCCCAGGTCGCGCATGGCCTTGCGGTAGGCGACCGCGACCGAGTCGAACTTCAGGTGCAGCTCGGCGGCCAGGTCAAACGGGACCCGCTCGGGGCGCTGGGACTCCACCACGACCTGGTCCTGGCCGAAGATCGTGTCCTCGAACTCGCGGATGACCCGGTCCGGCTGGTCTGCGTGGTAATTGCGGCCAATGACCACGTACCCGGCGCAGCGGTCGGCCGCCTCCGGCTGGGAGGCGAAGAAGTAGACCATGCCGCGTTCCCCGCCCCAGCCCAGCCGCAGCACGATCGTGTAGGGCAGGTGCAGCTCGTAGCGGCTGCGCCGTTCCGGGGGCCCGGCCTGGTCGTTGCCGAACACCGGGAAGTCGTCGCTGTTGGGGGCCTCGGGCCGGACGATCTCATAGCGCAGCAGGTGCCCGTCGGTGTCGACCCGGTGCTGGGGCACCACCGGCCGGTCCGGGTCGCCGAGCAGGCCCGGGTGGACCCACGGGAAGTGCCCGAAGTCGGTGAAGTTCTCCACCTGCCGGGCCGCGTCACAGCGCCACCGGTACGGCCCGGCGGGCACGATCGTCCAGTCGCCGGACTCCAGCTCCGGCACCTCGGGCAGGGGCCAGCGGGGCTCCTCCAGCGCGGCCCAGATCAGCCCGTACCGTTCCTGGACCCCGAAGGCCGGGACCCGGGCCTTGGCCGGGACCACGGCCGGGTCTTCCTTCTGCGGGATGGCCAGGCAGCGGCCGTCGCCGCCGTAGCGCCAGCCGTGGTAGGCGCACACCAGCTCGTTGCCCTGGATTCGGCCCAGCGACAGCGCGGTGCCGCGGTGCACGCACAGATCGGACATGACCCGCGGCACCCCGTCGGCCCCGCGCCAGACCACCAGCGGCTCACCGAGCAGGTCGGCGTGGAGCGGGCGGTCGCCAAGCTCGCTGGCGAACGCGACCGGATGCCAGCAGTCACGCTGTGCGGCCAGGTCAGCGAACAGTCCGGGTGAAGTCATGACTCCCCCTTACCTGGCCCGCGGTGGTTTCCGCAAGATCTCGGTTAACGTCAACGCATGAGACTGACGGTGGGCATGGTGACGATCGACTGCGCGGAACAGCTCCTGTCCGTCAGCGCCGCTGGGCGCGGACCGCGACCGTGTTGACGGCGACGATGACCCCGATGGCCAGCCACGAGGTCCAGGTCAGGTGCTGGCCCAGGATGACCAGGCCGGCCAGGGCGGCGAACACCGGCTGGACCGACATGAACATGCCGAAGAACTGGGCCGGGACCCGTCGCAGGGCCAGCAGGTCGGCCAGCAGCGGCACCGCCGACGACAGGACGCCCGCGGCCAGCGCCCCGCCCACCGCGGCCAGGGTCGGGTGGTGCAGGGTCAGCCAGACCACGCCGACCGGGACGTAGGCCAGCGCCGATACCGTGGCCGCGGTGGCCGAGCCCTCCAGCCCGGGCAGGCGGCGCCCGATCGAGCGGTTGAGCAGGATGTAGCAGGCCCAGCACACCGCGGCCAGCAGGCCCAGCCCGATGCCCAGGTAGTCGGTGGATGGCGCCGGATGGATCAGCACCAGCACCGCGGCCGCCGCGACCACCGCGCAGATTACGTCGCGCCGACGTCGCGAGCCCGGCAGTGTTGTCCCAAACAGGGCCACCGACAGCGGGCCCAGGAACTCCAGGGTCACGGCCAGGCCCAGGCCGACCCGGGCGATCGCGGTGTACAGGGTCAGGTTCATCACCGCGTACACCACGGCCAGCGTCAGGACCGGCCGCCACTGGGCCGCCGTGAAGGCGCGCGGCTTGGGCCGGGCCGCGGTGCACAGGACGGTGGCCGCCACCCACTGCCGGATGGCCACCACCCCCAGCGGCCCGATGACCGGAAAAGCCAGCGCGCCCAAGGACGCGCCCACCTGATTGGCCATCCCGCTGCCCAGCATCAGGGCCACCCCCGCCAGCCGCCCGGAACGCTCGGATGCGGAGGTCCCGGCCGCCTCAGGCTCGGCAAGCTGGGGCGCGCGCTCGCGTCTTGCTGTTATCAGATCAGCTGCGGGTGCGGGCGCCGGCGAGGGCGAGGGCGAGGGACGGAGAGCCATGTCGCCACTGTCCCGCCACCCCTCGGATGCGCAAAATGCATTGAACACCTCGTCGATACGCTGGACGCATGAATGAGCGGGCCCCGGGGCTGGAGCTGAAGCAGCTGCGCTGCCTGGTGGCCATCGTGGACACCGGCAGCTTCACCGACGCCGGACTCGAGCTCGGCTTGTCGCAGGCCGCGGTGTCCCGGACCGTACTGGCCCTGGAGCGAACCCTGGGGGTGCGGCTGCTGCACCGGACCAGCCGCTCGGTCGCCCCGACCACGGCCGGCGTGCAGGTCCTGGCCCGGGCCCGGGTCCTGCTGGCCAGCGCGGACGAGCTGGTCCGGGAGGCCAGCGCCGGGCACACCCGGCTGACCATCGGGCACGCCTGGTCGGCGTTCGGCCGCCACACGGCCGAGTTCCAGCGCCGCTGGCAGCACCGCT
>DASXJM010000353.1:0-1681 GCA_036497405.1 Streptosporangiaceae bacterium
CGGTCGGCCGTCGCCCTTGAGCCGCCGCACGGAGTCGTCGGAGTTGAGGCACACGATCAGGCAGTCACCCAGCGACCGGGCCGTTTCCAGCAGGCTGACGTGCCCGGCGTGCAGCAGGTCGAAGCACCCTCCGGTGGCGACCACGGAGCCGCCCGCGGCTCGTACGCGCCGGGCCAGGTCGGCCGGCCCCTCGCCCGCCCGGGCGGGCGGGATCTCGGCCGCCGCCTGGCGGGCCGGCGGCCGGGGCGCCGGAGACGCTTCTTCCGGCGTGCTGTACCGGACCACGCCGCCGTCGGCCAGATAGCGGGAGGCTGCCGCCACCGCCGCCGTCACCGCCTCTGATGTCACCGCGCCAGCCCGGAGCGCCACCGCGGCGGTGGCCGCGAACCGGTCGCCGGCCCCGCACGGGTCGGCGACGGCCAGTTTCTCGGCCGGGATCACCAGCGGTCCGGTCCCGCCCTGGACCAGGACCGCACCGCGCTCGCCCAGAGTGATCGCGACCGCGTCCACCGACCACCGCTGCCCCAGGTGGTGGGCGGCCGCGGCCGCCGGTCCCAGCGCAGGCGGCCCGGTCAGCCCGGCCAGCGCGGCCGCCTCGGCGTGGTTGGGGGTGACCAGCCGGGCGTGCGGCACCGGGGCCGCGCCCCGAGGATGCGGGTCCCACACCAGCGGCACCCGGTCAGCCTGCTTCCGCAGCGCCGACCGGATCTCCTGATGGGCGGTGACGCCCCGCCCATAGTCGGACACCAGCACCGCCCCGGCCGAACTGATCGCGGTCACGGCTTGGTCCAGGCCACGGTCGGCTCCCAGCGCCCCGTCGCCCCGGTCCGCCCGCAGCAGGGTCCGGCCGCCGGACCGGAATCGGGTCTTCTCCGGCAGCCCTCCGTTCAGCGGCAGCCGGACCACGGTCACCGCCGGAGCCAGCAACCCGAGCACCCGCTGGCTGGCTTCGTCGTCACCGAACGGGGCGACCAGTACGACCGGCACCCCGTCCCGGGCCGCCATCACTGCGGCCAGCGCGGCCCCGCCCGGACGGCAGGCCGGCGTCTGGTCCTCCAGCACCGGGGCCGGGGCGTCCGGGCACAGCCGCCGCACCTGCCCGTCGACGTCGCGGTCGAGCAGCGCGTCGCCCACCACCACCAGCGGACCCGGGGCCGGTCCGGCGCTCACGGCGTGGTCACCTCCTCGATCTCCGCGTCCAGGGCCTCGCACAGGGCGTGGATCGCCACCAGGTGGACCTCCTGCACCACCGAGGTGTCGGCTCCGGCTACGCACAAGGCCTCGTCGGCCCGTCCCGCCAGCGGGTTCGGGGCCGGCCCGGTCATGGCCCACACCGTGATGCCCAGCGACCGGGCCCGGTCCGCGGCGGCCAGCACGTTCTCACTGCGGCCGCTGGTGGACAGCAGCAGCACGGTGTCGCCGTCGCGGCCATGCGCGGCGACCTGGCGGGCGTAAGCCTCGCCGCCGCCGTAGTCGTTGCCGATCGCGGTCAGGCTGGAGGTCTCCGCATGCAGCGCGATGGCCGACAGCGGGCGGCGTTCGGTCACGTACCGGCCCACCAGCTCGGCGGTGAGGTGCTGAGCCTCGGCCGCGCTGCCGCCGTTCCCGGCCACCAGCAGGCGCTGGCCGGCCAGCAGCGGCACGGCCAGCAGCCGGCCCCAGCGCCGCGCGGTGGCCAGGC
>DASXJM010000354.1:0-5679 GCA_036497405.1 Streptosporangiaceae bacterium
ACAACGTGGCCACCGACGCCTGGTGGGCGCCGACGCTGCCGTGGTCGTCTTCGTTCACCGGGGAGACCTGCCAGCAGATGGCCAACCAGTACGAGTCGGCCGGCCACGGCCAGTGGAACTCCAACATCAGCAACTACAGCCTGTTCGAGGCCGCGCACGCCGCGCTGACCGCGGTGAACAACCCGCACGACAAGAAGGAGGTCGCGGCCTCGATTCACAAGGTCAACATCAAGGCGCTGGCCGGGCCGCTGAACTTCGCGGGTGGTCCCGCGCCCGGCGTGGCGATCACCCCGCCGGTCGGCATCCAGTGGCAGAAGGGCACCAAGTACCCGCTGGAGGCCAAGGTCGTCGACAACTCCCTGCAGCCGCAGGCCAAGCTGACCGGCGACCTGCTGCCGACCAACCAGTGACCGATGACCACGCCGCTGCTTGAGCTCGACCGGGTGACCAAGCGGTTCGGCCAGGTCGTGATCGCCGAGGACCTGTCCCTGGCGGTCGGGCCGGGCGACACCGTGGGCATCGTCGGGCCCAACGGCGCGGGCAAGACCAGCTTGTTCGGCCTGATCTCCGGGGACCTCGCCCCCAACGCGGGCGAGGTCCGGTTCGGCGGGCGCACGGTGACCAAGCTGGACGCGGCCGGCCGGTGCCGCCTGGGCGTCGGCCGGACGTACCAGGTGCCGCGGCCGTTCGGGGACATGACCGTGTTCGAGAACCTGCTGGTCGCGGCCCAGCAGGGCGGCGGGCTGCGGCGGAAGGCCGGGTACGCGGCGGCGGCCGCGGCGCTGGAGCGGACGGACATGTCCGGCCAGGCCAACGTGCCCGCGGCCCGGCTCGGGCTGCTGGCGCGCAAGCGGCTGGAGCTGGCCCGGGCGCTGGCCACCCAGCCCACCCTGCTGCTGCTGGACGAGGTGGCGGGCGGGCTCACCGACCCCGAGGTGGCCCAGCTGGTCGAGATCGTGCACGGGGTCAACGCCGAGGGCACGGCGGTGATCTGGATCGAGCACGTGGTGCGGGCGCTGACCGCCACCGTGACCCGGCTGATCTGTTTGACCGGCGGGAAGTTCGTCGGCGACGGGGACCCGGCCACGGTGCTGGCCACCCCGGCCGTGCGCGAGGTGTTCCTGGGCGGCGCGGTCACCGCCGCCCTGACCGGCGGCCGCCTCGACGCCGCGGTCGGGGACGAGGACACGCCATGAGCACCCAGGCGGAAACCGGCGCGCCACTGCTGGAAGTGAGCAGGCTGGAGGTCCACCACGGCCAGCTACGGGCCCTGCAGGACATCTCGCTGAGCGTGTACCCGGGCCAGGTGTACGCGATCATCGGCGCCAACGGCGCGGGCAAGTCCACCCTGCTGCGTACGATCGCCGGGCTGCACCGGCCGACCACCGGGACCGTGGTGCTGGACGGGACCGACGTCACCCGGCTGCGGACCGACCGCCGGGCCACCCGCGGCATCGTGATGGTGCCGGAGGGACGGCGGCTGTTCGGGTCGCTGACCGTGGAGGAGAACCTCCAGGTCGGCGCGACCTACGCCCGGTCCGGCCCGTGGACCATCGAGCGGGTCTACGAGCTGTTCGGCTGGATGCGCGAGCGCCGCCACCAGCGCACGGCCCAGCTGTCCGGCGGGGAGCAGCAGTCGGTGGCCATCGGCCGGGCCCTGGTGGCCAACCCCCGGGTCCTGCTGCTGGACGAGCTGTCGCTGGGCCTGGCCCCGGTGGTGGTCCAGCGCATCTACGCCATGCTGCCGCAGATTCTCGAGACCGGGCTGACCGTGCTCCTGGTCGAGCAGGACGTCAGCCAGGCCCTTCAGGTCGCGTCCCGGGTGCACTGCCTGCTCGAAGGCCGGACCACGCTGGAAGGCGAGCCGGGTGACCTGACCCCGGACCGGGTCGAGGCGGCCTACTTCGGGCTCGGCCACGCGGACGGCCACGGCGACGGCGCCATGGCCGGCACAGACCCCGGCGGGGGGGACGGTGGCCAGCCTGTTCCCTCCGCCGGTCCACCCGCTGACGAGAGTGAGGGCTGATGGGCTGGGTCAACGCCATCATCCAGGGGGTGCTCACCGGCGGCCTGTACGCCCTGTTCGCCTGCGGGCTCTCGCTGATGTTCGGGGTCATGAAGGTGGTCAACCTGGCCCACGGCGACCTGGCCGTGGTGGCCGGGTACGTGGCCATCGGGGTCATCACCGTCACCCACATCCCGGTCCTGTGGTCGTTCGTGATCGTGGTGCCGGTGATGGCGATCTTCGGTTACGTGCTGCAGCGCACGCTGATCCAGGGCGCGCTGGACCGGGGCCCGCTGACCACGCTGATCGTGACCTTCGGCCTGTCGGTGGTCATCGAGAACGCGCTCCTGCAGTTCTTCACGGCCAACAGCCGGGCCATCGGCACCGGGCTGGCCCTGGTCCGCGAGTCGTTCCACATCGGATCCCAGATCCAGATCCCCTACCTGCTGCTGGTCATCTTCGCGGTGGCGGTCATCGTCCTGCTCGGGCTGCAGTACTTCCTGTCCGGGTCCAAGTACGGCCGACTGATCCGGGCCGTGGCCGACGACCAGGAGGCCGCCCAGCTGGCCGGGGTCGACTACCGGCACGTGTTCGGCATCGCGGCCGGGATCGCGTTCGGGACCGTGGCCCTGGCCGGCATCTCCTACGGCATGTACTCCCAGCTGGACCCGACCACCGGCACCGACACGATCCTGCTGTTCGCGTTCGCGGCGGTGGTCATCGGCGGGCTCGGCTCGCTGTGGGGCACCCTGCTCGGCGGGGTCGTGCTCGGGGTGGCCCAGCAGATCGGGGCCCAGATCAACATCTCGGACGAGGTGCTGGCCGGGTACATCGTGTTCCTGGCCGTGCTGGTGCTCAGACCGCAGGGCCTGACCACGCGGAGGTCGCAGTCGTGAGCGAGTCAGCCGGCGTGGTGGCCGAGCGGTCGGCCTCGGCGGCGGACCCGGACGTCCGGGTCACCCGGTCCCGCCGCAACGTGGCCTGGACCGGGCTGGGCGCGCTGGTCGTGGTGGTGGTGCTGGCCCTGCTGCCCTACCTCGTGTACTCCGGCACGACCAGCATCTTCGTCCAGGGGTTCATCGTGCTCACCCTGGCCAGCATGTGGAACCTGCTGGCCGGCTACGCGGGCCTGGTCTCGGTGGGCCAGCAGGTGTTCGTGGGCCTGGGCGCCTACTTCGTGCTGATCCTGGCCATCCACGGCTGGTCCCCGTTCGCGGCCCTGCCGATCTCGGCCATCGGCTGCGCGGTCGCGGCCCTGCCGCTGTGGTGGCTGGTGTCCCGGCTGCGCAGCGGGTACTTCGCCATCGCCACCTGGGTGCTGGCCGCCACCGTGATGCTGATCATCGAGAAGTTCTCGTCGATCGGCGGCGGCACCGGCATGCCGCTGCCCGGGCTGACCGGGATGGACTCGACCCTGCTCACCGCCTACACCTACTGGGCCGGGCTGGCCGTCACCGTGCTCTCGCTGGCCGCGATCTACCTGATCCTGCGCGGGCGGCTGGGCCTGGTCCTGACCGCCATCCGCGACGACGAGGTGGCCGCGCGCAGCTCCGGGGCCCGGGTCGGCCTGGCCCGGGTGCTGGTGTTCGTGGTGGCCGGAGCGGGCTGCGGGGGGGCCGGGGCGGTGCTGGCCATCAGCCAGCTGCAGGTCCAGCCGGGCGCGGTGTTCAGCGTGCAGTGGACCGCGGAGATGGCGTTCGCCACCATCATCGGCGGGCTGGGCACGATCGAAGGACCCATCCTGGGCACGATCGTCTACATGGTGCTGCAGCAGACGCTCCAGTCCTACAACGCCTGGTACCTGATCATCCTGGGCCTGGTCGCGATCCTGGTCGCGCTGTTCTTCCGGCGCGGCCTGTGGGGCCTGGTCGACGAACGCCTGAACCTGCGCCTGTTCCCGGTCGGCTACTGGCTCTGGGCCGACGGCGAGCGCCGAGGGCGCTTCGGGCGGCGGTCGCGCGCGTCCTAAACTGCGAACGTGCTGCTGAGCGAGATGGCCGAGGCGTCCGAGGCGGTGGCGGCGACGTCGTCCCGGCTGGCCAAGATCGAGGTGCTGGCCAGGGCCCTGCACGACGCGGGCCCGGCCGAGGTCACCATCGCGGTCGCTTACCTGTCCGGGGAGCTGCCCCAGCGCCAGATCGGCGTGGGCTGGGCCACGTTGCGTGACGCGGCCCCGCCCGCCGTGGAGCCGACGCTGACCCTGACCGAGGTCGACGCGGCGTTCGGCGCGATCGGAGCCGTGGCCGGTAAGGGCTCGGTGGCGACCAGGAAACAACTGGTGGACGACCTGATGGGGCGGGCCACCGCCTCCGAGCAGTCGTTCCTGCTCCGGCTGCTGTCCGGTGAGCTGCACCAGGGCGCGCTGGAAGGCGTGATGGCCGAGGCCATCGCCAAGGCCGCCGAGGTCCCCTCAACCGCGGTCCGGCGGGCGCTGATGCTGTCCGGGTCGATGCGCACGGTGGCCGAGACCGCGCTGGCCCAGGGGGCCGACGGGCTGCGCGAGTTCGGGCTCGAGGTGGGCCGGCCGATCGGCCCGATGCTGGCCTCGTCCGCGCCGGCCATCGAGGACGCGCTGGCCAAGATCACCCCGGCCGCCGTGGAATGGAAGATGGACGGCATCCGTGTCCAGGTCCACCTGCGGGACGGCCAGGTCCGGCTGTTCACCCGGACGCTGGACGACATCACCAGCCGGCTGCCCGACGTGGTGGCCGAGCTGAGCAAGCTGCCCGCCCGCGACGCGGTGCTGGACGGCGAGCTGGTCGCCCTGCAGGAGGACGGCCGCCCCTACCCGTTCCAGGTCACCGCGTCCCGGACGTCCCGGCGGACCGGCGAGCCCGCGGCCGGCCTGTCGGCGTTCCTGTTCGACCTGGTGCACCTGGACGGCGAGGACCTGATCGACCGCCCCGGCGCCGAACGCTACGAGGCCCTGGCCCGGGTGGTGCCGGAGCGGCTGCGGATGCCCCGGCTGGTCACCTCCTCGTTCGAGGAAGCGACCGCGTTCTTCGACGACGCGATAGCGGTCGGGCACGAGGGCGTGGTGGTCAAGTCGCTCGACACCCCGTACACCGCGGGCCGCCGGGGCGCGGGCTGGATCAAGGTCAAGCCCCGGCACACCCTGGACCTGGTCATCCTGGCCGCCGAGTGGGGCCACGGCCGCCGCCGGGGCTGGCTGTCCAACCTGCACCTGGGCGCCCGGGACCCGGAGACCGGTGGCTTCGTCATGCTGGGCAAGACGTTCAAGGGCCTGACCGACGAGATGCTCAAGTGGCAGACCGAACGGCTGCTGGCGCTGGAGAACTCCCGGGACGACTACACCGTCTACGTCCGGCCTGAGCTGGTCGCCGAGATCGCGTTCGACGGGGTGCAGCGCAGCCCCCGCTATCCGGGCGGCATCGCCCTGCGGTTCGCCCGGGTGCTGCGCTATCGCGAAGACAAGGGCGCCGCCGAGGCCGACACCCTGGAGACCGTCCGCGCCACCTCACCCCACTGAGTGCCGGACCCGCGGCGGCGCGGGTGGGTCAGCGGGGAGCGGGCCGGGGGCGGAGCGGGGACCGGAGTACGGACGGGTGCTGTCCGGCCACGGTGAATAAAGAAGCGAGTGGCTACTTCTTCTTCTTGTTGCGCTTGTTGTTGCCGCGGAAGGCGGCTGGAACGTTGCTGTCCGGGCCGCCACC
>DASXJM010000355.1:0-5203 GCA_036497405.1 Streptosporangiaceae bacterium
GGAAGGCATCGTGATCTTCGGCGACTACGTGGGTGACCAGGCGCTGGCGGCGGCGCTGGGCCTGCCCCGGCCCGGGCCCGGCGAGTTCGTCAGCGCGCGGCTCACCTCGCGCCCGGCCCGGCCCGGCGGCGCGGACCGGACCATCCGGCTGGAGGGCGTCGACTGGATGCTGGCCGCGCCGACCGACCCGCCCGAGCCCGCGCCACACCTACCCCGCGGCTGAGCCGGCCGACGCGGGGGCAGGGGCGGCGCGTGGCCGGAGGCCGGCGCGGGGACCGGAGTACGGCGGGGGGCTGGCCGGTCACGGTAGGTAAAGATGGAGGGGTGAACAAGCAGACGCGGCGGTCCGGACGCTGGACCGTGGACGATCAGGTCGCCTCGCCGTGGCACTACATCGAGGTCGAGGTGCCGCCGGGGACGCGGGCGTTGCGGGTCGAGGTGCGGTACGACCGGCAGGCCGGGGTGCTGGACCTGGGGTGCCTGGGGCCGGCCGGGTTCCGGGGCTGGTCGGGCGGGGCCCGGGACCGGTTCACGATCGGGGCCAGCACCGCGACCCCCGGGTACCTGCCGGGCGAGCCCGAGCCGGGGCGCTGGCAGGTGATCATCGGGCCCTACCGGGTGCCGCCGGACGGGCTGGAGTGGGAGCTGACCGCGGAGGCGATCAGCAGCGGCGCCGACGCCGGGGTGGAGCTGGGGCCGGAGCCGCCGCCGGTGGCTGATCGCCCGGCCCGGCGTGAGCTGCCCGCCGCCGAGGGCCGCCGCTGGTACGCCGGTGACCTGCACACCCACACCGTGCATTCGGACGGCGCGCTGACCGTGGCCGAGCTGGCCGGGCTGGCCATCGGGAACGGGCTCGACTTCATCGCGGTGACCGACCACAACACCGTCAGCCACCATCGGGAGCTGGCCGCGGCCAGCCGCCGCTACCAGATCACGCTCATCCCCGGCCAGGAGGTCACCACCGACCAGGGGCACGCCAACGCGTTCGGGGACATCGGCTGGGTGGACTTCCGGGAACCGGCGGCCCGGTGGCTGACCGAGACCCAGGAGCGGGGCGGGCTGCTGTCGGTCAACCACCCGATCGCCGGGCCGGTGAGCTGGATGCACGCCATGCCGGAACGGCCGCCGCTGGTCGAGGTGTGGCACTGGAGCTGGCTCGACCTGAGCTGGACCACGCCGCTGTCCTGGTGGCGGGCCTGGGACCCGGCGGCCATCCCGATCGGCGGCAGCGACTGGCACCGGCCCGGCTCCGACGCGCCGCCCGGCACCCCGGTGACCTGGGTGGAAAGCGAAGGCGACGAGCCGGCCGAGCTGCTGGCGGCGGTGGCCGCGGGCCGGGTGGCGATCTCGGCGGGCCGGGACGGCCCGGTGCTGGTACGGACCGGGGACGAGCTGGTGGCCGTGGGCGCCGACGGCACCGTACTGGCCGGGCCGGACGGGCTGGTGGGGCGGGTCCGCGGGGACCGGGCCCGGTTCCGCGGCGAGCCCGGGTGCCGCCGGCTGCTCACCGCGGCGGGCGCGACGCTGGCCCTGACGCCCTGAGGCCATAAAAAAGCCGGGAGGCCCCGCGGAACGGGACCTCCCGGGTCATGGCCTGGGCCACACGGGGACGGTGGCTCAGGAACCGCTGCCCGCAGCGCCACCGGTCGGCAGCGAGCCGGTCGGCAGCGAGCTGCTGCTCAGGCCGCCCAGCGACGGGATGACGCTGGTGGCCGAGCCGAGCGAGCTGGTGTCGCCCAGGCCGGACAGGCCGGAGGTCCCGGTCGGCAGGTCGCTGGTGGCGTCGGTGGGGCTGCTGGCGCTGCCGCCATTGGCGCCGCTCAGGCTGTCGCCGCCGGTGGCCGGGGTGCCGGTCGCGCCGGTGGCCCCGGTAGCACCGGTGGCACCGGCCGCGCCCGTGTCGCCGGTGGCGCCGGACAGGCCGCTCACCCCGCCGGTGGCGCCGGTGACCCCGCTCAGCGGGGAGGAGGCCGACGAGGCCCCACCCTGCGACGTCAGGCTGTCGGTCGGGACCGCCTGCAGGATGCCGGTCAGGCCGGGCAGGCTGGACGCGGGACCGACCGACAGCAGGGACGCGGCCGGGTCCGTAAGCTGCGGCGTGGTGTCGGCCATGGCCGTACCCGCGGTCAGCGCACCCGAAGCGAGCACGGCGGCGGCAGCGGCACCAGCGGCAATAGTTCGCCGATTGAACACGAAAGCTCCATTTCGACAAGGGATAGAGAGGCTGGGGGCCAGCTGGCCCGCCGAGCCAACCGGTGGACCGTAGCACACTCTCCGTGATCATTAAGTAACTCTCCGGAGTGAACTCTCCGGAGAGGCACAGGGTGGTAGGTGGATGGACGAGCTGATCGAACGGGCCCGGGCCCTGGCCACGGCGGGCTCACGGAAAATCCTGGGCATCGCCGGGGCCCCCGGAGCAGGCAAGACCACGCTGGCCGCACGGGTCACCGCGCACCTGGGCGGGCAGGCGGTGCAGGTCCCCATGGACGGCCTGCACCTGGCCGACGTGGAACTGAACCGGCTCGGCCGGCGGGATTGGAAGGGCGCGCCGGACACGTTCGACGGCTTCGGCTACCTGGCCCTGCTGAGCCGGCTGCGGGCGCCCGGGGCGGGCGAGGTCGTTTACGCACCGGCGTTCGAGCGAACGATCGAGCAGCCGATCGCGGGCAGCATCCCGGTCGATCCGGCCGTGCCCCTGATCGTCACCGAGGGCAACTACCTGCTGCTGGACGACCCGCCGTGGCATCAGGTCCGGGCCCTGCTGGACGAGACCTGGTTCGTGGAGATCGACGACGAGGTCCGGGTCGGCCGGCTGATCCGGCGGCACATCGAATTCGGCAAGACCCCCGCGCAGGCGGCCGAGTGGGTCGAACGCCTCGACGAGCAGAACGCCCGGCTGATCGCCGCGACCCGGGACCGGGCCGACCTGATCGTCCGCGGCGGCTAGCCGGCGGGGGGTGGGGCCCGCCGGGCCCGGCTAACCGGCGGGCTCGACCTCGACCTGGTCGACCAGGCGTTCGTATTCGGTCAGGTTGACGTCGCCGGCCACGGTGGCGGCCGCGGCGACGGCGGCCGCGTTGCGGAGCAGGTCGGGCCAGGACCAGCCGAGCAGCAGGCCGGGCACCAGGCCGCCGACCAGGGGCCCGGGCAGGCCGAGGGTCTGGCCGGCCAGGGTGGCCTGCCAGCGGCCGCCCTTGGTCACGACCGTGAGCCGGTCCCCGGCCGGGACGGCCACGGCCACCGCGCCCTGGGCCAGCAGGGCGTCACCAGCCGCCTCCGGGTCCGCCTCGGCGGCGGGCTCGTTCTCGTCCTCCGGGACGACCAGGTCGGGGCGGCGGGCGGCCGCGTACCGCAGGGCCTCGCCGCCGGTGCTGAGGATGACCGGCACCCCGGCCTCGGCCGCGTAGGTGGCCAGCGAGCCGTAGATCTCCGGGGGCAGGCCCAGCGGGAGCGAGCCGCACAGGACGACCGCGGTGGCGTCCGACAGCAACGCCCGGTAGTCGCCCGCGAACCGGCCCAGTTCCTCGGTGGTCACGTACGGGCCCGGTTCGCGCAGCCGCATGACCTGGCCGGACACGGTGTCGGTGACGGCCAGCATGCGGCGGGACTCCTGGCTGATCCCGGTCAGCGCGACCGGGATACCGGACCGGCCCAGGTCCTCCCGGATCAGCTCCCCGGTGGCTCCGCCGGCCAGCCCGGCCACCAGTACCTCGTGGCCGAACTTGTACAGCACCCGGGCCACGGCCACCCCGGTGCCGCCGGCCCGGTGACGGACCCGGGTGATGTCCCGGGTGGCCTGCCAGGACGGCCCTTCGGCCTCGTAGGCGACGTCCAGCGCCGCGTTGAGGGTGACGGTGACGATCACGAGACGCCCTCGGCCCCGGCGCCGGGGCGCGGCCCGGCGGCCCGGCGGGCGATGCAGGCGGCCAGGTGGTCGTTGACGATCCCGCAGGCCTGCATGGTGGCGTAGGCGGTGACCGGGCCGGTGAAGGTGAAGCCCTGCTGGCGCAGTTCCTTGGACAGGGCCTTGGACGCCGGAGTCTGGGCCGGGACGTCGGCGGTGGTCTTCGGGGCCGCCGCGGGCTCGTCCGCGAACTTCCACACCAGGTCGGACAGGCCGCCGGGCAGGTCCAGGGCGGCCCGGGCGTTGGCGATGGTCGCGTTGATCTTGGCCCGGTTCCTGATGATGCCCGCGTCGGCCAGCAGGCGCTGGACGTCGTCGTCACCGAATTCGGCCACCGCGGCCGGGTCGAAGCCGGCAAAGGCGGCCCGGAAGTTCTCCCGCTTGCGCAAGATGGTCAGCCAGGACAACCCGGACTGGAACGCCTCCAGGCACAGCCGCTCATAGATGGCCTGGTCCCCGCGCAGCGGGCGGCCCCACTCCTGGTCGTGGTAGGCCGCGTACTCGGGCGGGCTGATCCCCCACGGGCAGCGCAACTGGCCGTCCGGGCCGGGCTGGGCGTCAGTCACGGTCACCGTCGGCGGGCTCGCCGTTGGGCAGGGTCTCCTCGGCGGCGCGGGCCGCCTTGGCCCGGGCGTGTTCCGCGCCCCAGACCACCCGCTGGTGCGGGTCATCGTCCCAGTGGAACTCAGCGGAGGTGCTGGCCGCGGCCTTCTCCTGACCGGTCGGGGCCTCGGCCGGGGGCTGGCCCTGCTCCTGCTCGACCTGGCGGCTGGCCTCGTCCCACACCGACGGCTCCGGTCCCCGCCAGCCGGTGGGCGGGGTGACCGGGACGCTGAGCTCGCCACCCGGGTCGACCGGGGTCGCGTCGGGGCTGGTGTCGGCCGGGTCGGCGCTCCAGCCCGGGTGGGCCTCCGGGGCCGGCTCGGGCGCGGCCTCCGCCGGAGCCTCCGCCGGGGACTCGGCCGGGGCTTCCACCGTGACCGGCTCGGCCGCCTCGGCCACCTCGGGGGCCTGAGGGGCCGGGGGGGCCTCCCAGGAGATCGCGTGGTCCTCGGGGTGCGGGTGGGCCGGCTCCCACAAGGGGTCCTGGTCGGGCGGCTCGGCCGGTCCCCACGGCGCCGATGCCTCGGCCGGCGCCTCCGCGTGGTCGTGTCCGCCGAAGCCGGGGCCGAAGTGCACCTCATCGGCCGACTCGCCCTGGTCATCGGCATGGAAGATCGGCTCGGGCCGGGTCGCCGACACGCTGGGGGCCGCCGCGACGGTGTCCTCGGCGGGCCCGGGCCACTCCGGCTCCGGAAA
>DASXJM010000356.1:0-9365 GCA_036497405.1 Streptosporangiaceae bacterium
CCTTCGACTTGTCCAGCACGGTGATCGAACTGGCCAGCGGGGCGGCGTAGTACGCGGTCATCAGGCCCATGACACCGCCGCCGATAACGGTCAGCCGGCTACCGCGAGTTTTGGTCAAATGTGCTCCTCGTGCCCGATTTGAACTGCCTGACCTGCGGGAACCCGCAGTCGTGTGACCAGTAATCGTATGACCTGCATGTTTCGGCGCAATATCAGACCCGCCCCGGCGCCTGGTCCCGTCCCGCTCATTGGCAGCCACCGCCATGTGCGCAATGAGCCACCCACCACACCCCGGTGTGGACGGTGAGCCATTGCGCACATTCGAACCGGTAGCCAGCGGGACGCCTGGGCGCCGTGCGGCCACTGTGACCTGTGGGCACAGGCCGGCCCGGCCAGAACCCCGGCTCCCGCCGCCGCAATGTAGGCATTGATCCCTTTGCGTACGCCAGAGTGCCGGCAAAGGGATCAATGCGTACATAAGATCACCCGGCTCGTGGACGGCTGCCTGCACAGCCCGGTCGGCAACAGGGAGGACCGCACCTCCAGCCCGGGGCCCGGGACGGACCAGGGTGCCTCCCGGGTGCGACCGATCGGCCTCCGCGCGACCATAGAAGTTATGGGAGAGCTTCAGGGGCAAGTCGTGGTCGTGATCGGCGGAAGTTCAGGGATGGGGCTGGAGACCGCGCGCCGGGCCCGTGCTGAGGGCGCTGACGTCATCCTCACCGGTCGTGATCCCGGACGATTGAAGCAGGCCGCGGCTGACGTGGGGGCCCGGGACACCGTGGCCTTCGACGCCACCGATGCCGCCGCGCTCAGCCACTTCTTTGACGGCCTGCCGCCCACGATCGACCATCTCATGCTCACCGGCGGGGGCCCCTACTACGCGCCGCTGGCCGAGCTGGACCACGCCCGCGCGGTCGAGGACTTCAACCGGCACATCTGGCTGCCCGTGTCCCTGGCCCAGCACGCCATCGGCCGGGTCCGGCCCGGGGGGACGCTGCTGTTCATCGGCGGCACCGGAGCCCGTCGGCCCGGTCCGGGTCTGGCCCTCATCGGCGCCGCCACCACCGGGATGCCCACGCTCGTCGCCAATTTGGCGCTCGAACTGGCCCCGGTCCGGGTCAACCTCATCGCCGCCGGGTTCGTGGACACGCCGCTGTCGGCGACCCTGCTCGGCGGCGATCTGGAGCAGCGCCGCCAGCGGCTCCGGGACACCCTGCCCATTCATTGCGTGGTCGAGCCGCAGGATGTCGCCGCCCTGGCCGTGCACCTCATGACCAACACCGCCCTGACCGGGGCCACCTACGACATCGACGGCGGCCAGCAGCTCCTCCCCGAAGGCTGAGCCGTGGGCGGGGAGCGGCCGCCGGTCGCCATCATCACCGGCGGGTCGCGAGGCATCGGCGCGGGCCTGATCCAGGGCTACCGCCGGCAGGGCTGGGCCGTGCTGGCCAGCGCGCGGACGATCAAGCCGTCGGCCGACCCGGACCTGGTCACCGTCGAAGGCGACATCGCTGAGGCCGCCACCGCCGAGCGGATCATCGCCACCGCGCTGGAGCACTTCGGCCAGGTCGACACGCTGGTCAACAACGCCGGGGTGTACGTGTCCAAGCCGTTCACCGAGTACACCGCGGCCGACTACGCGCTGGTCACCGGGGTCAACCTGGCCGGCTTCTTCCGGGTGACCCAGCTGGCCATCACCGAGATGCTGCGCCGTGGCCGCGGGCACGTGGTCAATCTGAGCGCCAGCGTCGCCGACCGCCCGCAGCCAGGCACTCCCGCCGTGCTGGCCGCGCTGACCAAGGGCGGCCTGGCCATGGCGGCCCGGTCCCTGGCCGTCGAATACGCCGACCGGGGCATCCGGGTCAACGCCGTCGCGCCGGGCGAGACAGCGACCACCCTGATCTCAGCCGGAGCCTCAGCCGGCACCGGCACCGGCACCGCCAGGACCAGCAACGGCGCGGGACAGCTCTCGCCGTTGCGGCGCCCGGGCCAGGTCAGCGACGTGGTCGACGCCGTCTTGTACCTGGAGTCGGCGCACCACATCACCGGCGAGGTCCTGCACATCGACGGTGGCGCGATCCCCAGCCACTAGGGCCGGCCGGCCAGCCGCCCCATGAAGCACAGCACCCGCAGGTGACGCTCCATCTCAGCCGCGGCCGCGGCCGCGTCGTCGGCGGCCAGGTGGGCCAGCAGCCGCCGGCGTGAGCTGACCGTCATCATGCCGGCCGCGGGGCCGGCCGTGACCATCAGCTGGTGCGCGAAGCCGGCGCCGGCCCTGAGCAGGCGAGCCAGAGCCGGATGGTCGGCGGCCTCGGCCAGCACCCCGAAGACCTCCGCGTGGGCGGCGGCCTTGAGGTCCCAGCCGACTTGCTTGGGGATCAGGCTGGCCTGCTCGACGCTGCGGCGCAGGTCCTCGAGGTGGGCGCTGGTCAGCCGGCCGCAGATGGCCTGGATGGCGCTGACCTGGACCTGGATCGGCCCGTCGCTGGGGTAAGGCATGCTGCCGCAAATCGCGCCGTTCGGCTTCGGTGTGGCCGCCCCAGATACCGAAGTGGGCGTGGTGAACCAGGGCCCAATCCAGGCACCGGGCCCGGACCGGGCAGGTCCGGCAGACCTGCTTGGCCTGGTCGATGGCCTGCAGGGCCGGCCCCGCGGTGCCTTCGGGGAAGAACACCTCGGGATCCAGGTGGCGGCAGGCGGCGCGCTCGCGCCACCCGGTCGGCTCGGTCATGGCTCACGCTCACCCGCGCAGCGCCTGCCGGAGCTCCCGGCGCGAGGAGATGCCGAGCTTGCCGAACACCTTGCGCAGGTGCCACTCGACCGTGCGGGGGGACAAGAATAGCTCGGCGCCGATCTCGGTGTTGGTCCGGCCGTTGCGGGCCCGCACCGCGATCTGCAGTTCCTGGGCGGTCAGGTCCCGCTCGGTGTCGGCCCGGCGCCGGCGTACGGTCTCACCGGTGGCCAGCAGCTCGCGGCGGGCCCGCTCGGCGAACCCGCCGACGCCCATCGCCTCCAGCAGCTGGTGGGCCAGGCGGAGCTGCTCGCGGGCGTCGACCCGGCGGTTGGCGCGGCGGAGCCACTCGCCGTACAGCAGGTGGGCGCGGGCCAGGCCGATCCGGTCGCGGGTCCGGCCCAGGGCGCCGATGGCGGCCAGGTACCGGTCTTCGGTGGCTTCGGCGCTGCTCAGCAGGGCCAGCGACCGGGCCCGGATCCCGAGCGCCCAGTCGCTGCCGGCCAGGCAGGCCGCCCGCGACAGGTAGTCAGCCGCGTCGCTGGCCCGATCGGGCTGGCCAGCCCGGACCGCCGCTTCGATCAGCTCGGCCGCGGGCCAGCAGGCCAGGACGGACGAGCCCAGGTAGCCGACGGCTTGCTCGGCGGCGGCCAGGGCGTCCTCGTACTGGCCGAGGCCGTTGTGCAGGACGGCCGCGGCCCACTGGGCGGCGCCGGCTCCGAGCCCCTCACCGCGCCGGATGGCGTCCTGGCCCGCGGTGCCGATCAGGGCCAGGGCCGGGTCACGGTGACCGCGCAGCGCGGCCAGACCCAGCGCGCCGTACGGGGTGGGCTGGCCTTCGACGGCGGCCGCCGCCTCCCGCGCCTCCTGCGCCAGCGTCCCGGCCGTGGTCAGGTCCCCGCTCAGCAGGTGCAGGCAGGCCCGGAGGTCGAGGGCCAGCGGCAGGTCGGCGACGGCGCCCTGGTCGCGGGACAGCCGGACGAACCGGCTGGACAGCGCGTCCCAGGCCGCGTCATCCCACAGGGCCAGCGCGCCGATGCAGGCCAGCGGCAGCCACCGCAGCTCATCGGCGCCCAGCCCTGGGCCGGGGCCGCCCCGGTCGGGGCCGTCCCGACCGGGGCCGTCCCGACCGGACCGGAAGCCGTTCAGGGCCTGGCGCAGGGCCGGGGCTCCGGCCGCGTACTCCTCGCTGAGGTAGGCCGACAGTCCGTCCAGCAGCAGGTCAGGTAGGTCCGGTCCGTCAGGGCCGTCCGGGTCCGGTGCCTTGCGGGCCGCGCGGGCCACGTCGGCGATGGTCCCGCCCGGCGTGGCCAGGCCAGCGGCGAAGATCGCGGCCCGGATCGCGTCCAGGTAAGCCGCGCGGACCTGGACGGTGTCGGAGCGGTCCAGCTGCCGGGCGATGTCGAGCAGCCGCCGCGGCACGTCGCCGCCTTGGTTCTGGACGACCGCCAGCCGGGCCCGCAACAGGTCGGCGCGGACTCGCCGTGGATCGCCGGGCCGCCCGGGCTCGACCGTGGCCAGCAGCCGGGCCATCGTGCCGGGCTCGCCCGCCTGGAGCATCACCGCCGCCGCGGCCAGGGTCCGGTCCGTCCGCCGGTCGGCGTCCGGGGTCATGGCCGCCGCCTGTTCGGCGAACGCGGCCGCGGCGGCCAGGCCGCCCCGGGCCCGGGCCCGGGGGGTGGCCCGCTCGAGTTCGGCGGCGATCGCTTCGTCGGGTCCGTCCCCGGCCTGGGCCTGATGCCAGATCCGGCGATCCGGATCCGTTCGAACGTCGGTGGCCCGGGCCACGGCCAGATGCGCGGTCCGGCGATCCCCGAGCGGAGCGGCCTGGTAGACGGCCGCCCGGACCAGGCGGTCACGGAACAGCACCCGGCCGGCCACGGTGACCAGGCCGGCTTCGGCCGCGGGGGACAGGGCCTTACTGGCCAGTCCCTGCTGCTCGGCGGCCCGCCACA
This sequence comes from Streptosporangiaceae bacterium, assembly GCA_036497405.1. Lineage (GTDB taxonomy): Bacteria > Actinomycetota > Actinomycetes > Streptosporangiales > Streptosporangiaceae > Bog-532. The sequence goes on from DASXJM010000356.1 coordinate 4,690, forward strand.
GCAGGGCCGGATCACCGGTGGGGTCGGCCGCCGCCGTCAGCAGCAGCGTGCGAGTCGGCGGCGGCAGCCCGTCCAGCTGGGCCCGCACCGGGTCGGCGTTCAGGGCGGGCGACTCGCCGGTCAGCTCCGCTCCGGGCAGGCCCAAGCCACCGGCCAGCCGGACAGGGGAAAGGTCCCGCAGCTCCAGCAGGGTCCGCGGGTTGCCTCTGGCCTCGGCCACGACCTGTTCCCGGACCCGGTCGTCCAGCGGCCAGGGCATGGCCGCGGTGAGCAGGTCGCGGGCGGCGGCGTCGGCCAGGCCGCCGAGCACCAGTTCGGGCAGGCCGGCCAGATTGGCCCCAGGCTCACGCATGGCCAGGACCAGCGCGACCGGTTCGGACGCCAGCCGCCGGGCCACGAACGCCAGCGCCTGCCCGGAGGCCTGGTCCAGCCAGTGGCCGTCGTCTACCGCGATCAGCAGCGGGCGCTCGGCCGCGGCCGCGGCCAGCAGGCTCAGCACGCCCAGGTTGACCAGGAAACGGTCGCCCGCCCCGGCCCGCAAGCCGAACACGGTCTCCAGCGCGGTGCGCTGTGGACCCGGAACCCGGCCGAGCAGGCTGAGGAGGGGCCCGCACAGCTGGTGCAGCCCGGCGAAGGGGAGCCCGGTCTCGGTGGCGGCCGCCGTGGCCCGGATCACCCGCAGGTCCCCGGCCTGCCCGACGGTGTGGTCGAGCAGCGCGGTCTTGCCCAGGCCGGTCTCGCCGCGCAGAACCAGCACGGCGCCGTGCCCGCGCCGGGCCGCGCTGACCACCCCGGCCAGGGTCTCGCAGGCGGCGTCCCGCCCGTACAGAGCAGGGCCGGGTCCGCTGTTCAGTGCCATGACCCCAGCCTGGCCAGCCCGGGCGGCCCCGCCCATTGAGCGGCCTTCAGTTGCCACCTGGGGATTTCCGCGCCAGGCCTCGGGTTAACCCGATTGTTTACCCCCCGGGCGCGCGGACACCATGGCAGCGTGGTGCCCAGAGTCCTGGTGGTCGACGACAGCCCGCAGTTCCGCGACGCGGCGGCGGTGTTGCTGGCCGAGCGCGGTCTCGAACTGTTCGGGCAGGCCGCCGACGGGCGTCAGGCGCTCGACGCCACGGCCCAGAGGTGCCCGGACGGGATTCTGCTCGACATCAATCTGCCCGGCGCCGATGGATTCACGGTGGCGGTGGCCCTGGCCGCGGCCTGCCCGGCGGCCAGGATCGTGCTGACCTCCGCGAGCGTCGCTCACGTGCCCGCGCGGGTGCTGGCCCAGTGTGCCGTGGCCGCGTTCGTACCCAAGGAAGAGCTGGCCGGTATCGACCTGGGTGCGCTGTTCACGCCTGCAGGTAGGTGAGCACGGCCAGCACCCGGCGGTGCGCGTCCGCGGCTTGGCGCAGCCCCAGCTTGTCGAAGATGCCGGTCACGTGGCGTTCGACGGCGGCCACGCTGACCACCAGTTCGCCGGCGATGCCGGCGTTGGACCGGCCTTCGGCGATGAGGGCCAGCACCTCACGTTCCCGGCGGGTCAGGTCGTCCAGGGGACCGGCCTGGCGCGGACGGCCCACCAGCCGGGCCACCACGTCCGGATCCAGCACCGATCCGCCCTCGGCCACCCGGCGCACCGCATCGGTGAAGGCGCGCAGGTCACCGACCTTCTCCTTGAGCAGGTAGCCGACCCCCTGGGCGCCGTCGGCGACCAGGGCGAAGGCGTAGGAATCCTCCAGATACTGGGACAGGACCAGCACGCCCACTCCGGGGGTGGCGGCCCGGATGGCCAGCGCCGCCCGCAGCCCGTCGTCGCCGTGGTCGGGTGGCATCTGGATGTCGGTGACGATCACGTCCGGGCGGTAGGCCCGGGCCTTGCGCTCCAGGTCGGTGGCGTCACCGGCCGTGCCGATCACGTCGAAGCCGCCTTCTTCCAGGACCCGCACGATCCCCGCGCGGACCAGGGCCTGGTCCTCGCCGACGAGGACCCGGATCTGCGCTGGTGGCTCAGGTGAGTTCACGGGTCCAACTATGACGTGATCTTGGTCATCTGCCCAGCGGGATCGCGGCCCGCAGCGTGGTGCCGCCCCCGTCCGCGGCGCCGATGTCCATGGTGCCGCCGAGCGCGCCGATCCGGTCGCGCAGGCCGGCGAGCCCGCTCGAGTCCGACCGGGGCCGGGCCCCGCCGATCCCGTCGTCGCGGACCTCGGCCCGGCAATGGCCGTCGCTGATCTCGACGCGTACCCAGGCCGAGCGGGCCTGGGCGTGCTTGACCACGTTGGTGAGTCCCTCGGAACAGAAGAAGTAGACGCTGACCTCGACCGGCTCGGGGAGCCTGGCGTCCGGCACGTCGATGTCGACCGGAATCGGCAGCCGGGCCGCCAGCGAGCCGATGGCCGCGGCCAGCCCCCGCTGGGTCAGGATCGCCGGGTGGATCCCGGCCGCGATCTCGCGCAGGTCATCGACGCCGTGCCGGGCGTCCTTCATGGCCAGGTCGAGCAGTTCCCGGGCCCGCGACGGCGCCGACTCCCACTTCTGGCCGGCCAGCTGGAGGTTGATCAGGGCGGTGACGAACCACTGCTGGGCCCCGTCGTGCAGGTCACGCGTGACCCGCTGCCGGGCCGCGTCGGACGCGGTGACCAGCCGGGCCCGCGAGGCCATCAGCTCCTGCTGGGCCCGCTGCCGCTCGGTGATGTCCCGGATGTAGCCGGTGAACGACGGCTCGCCGGGCAGCCCGGTGCGGGTGACCGTCACCTCGGCCGGGAACCCGGTGCCGTCGGCGCGCTGGGCCGCGACTTCGATCCGCTGGTCCAGGATGTGCGCTTCCCCGGTGGCCAGGTAACGGGCGACCCCTTGCCGGTGGGCCTCGCGCTGGGCGGGCGGGATGATGACCTCGGCCAGCTCCCGGCCGACGACGTCGGCGGCCCGGCAGCCGAAGGTCTGCTCGAACGCGCTGTTCACGTAGGTCACCTGGGACCGCTGGTCGATGGTGACCACTGCGTCCAGGGCCGCCTCCAGCACGGCCCGCTGCCGGGCCTCGCTTCCGGCCAGTTCGGCCGCCCGGGCCTGGGCGATGTCGCGTTCCCGGTTGGCTTGCGCGCGCAGTTCCGCCTCGGCGCTGAGCTCGTGGTTGGCCACCACCGTGCCGCAGATCTGGGCCAGCACCGACAGCAGGAAGATGCTCTGCTGCGACAGGTCCCGCGGGCCGGTGGTGACCAGGAACACCGGCTCCTGGCCCAGCGCCGCGGTCAGCGGGAACGCCCAGCAGACCCCGGGGCCGTCCACATCCAGGCGGCCCGGTCCGGTCAGCCGGGCCAGCGCCAGGCCCAGCTGGCCCGGGGCCTGCTGGTAGTAGGTCCCGGACCGGCTGGGGTGCCAGGCCGCGGCGGTGTGCCCGGCCGCGATGGACGGAATGGCCGTGGTGACCAGGCGCATGGCCCCGGCCGGACTGGCCGCCTGGCTCAGGATGAGGAGCAGGCCGAAAACCGCGTTGATCTGCTGAAGCTGACCCTCGGCGGTCAAACTCTCGTCACCGTCGGGCCGGGTCATGCTTACCTCCGCGGGTTAGACTGCCGCTGCAGGCGCGGAGGCAAACCATGACAATCCCAGCAGCTCAGGATCCCAGCTTCGGATTCGCCCCCGGCGATCACGTATGCGCGTTCTACAGCGGTAGCCGGAACATGCTCGGCGATATCGTCGTCGACTACATTACGCGGGGCCTGCAGGACGACCACCAGGTCTTCTGCATGGTTGACGATCCGGCCTCGGTCCAGAGCCGGGTTCCGGAACAGCTCGTGGCCCGGGACGGCATGCTCAGCATCCTGACCGAGGACGAGGGCTACATGCCGGACGGCCGGTTCTCCAAGGACGCCTTCATCCGCGACATGCAGCGCCGGGTCGTCGAGTCGTCCGCCCACGGGTACGGCAGTTTCCGGGCCGTCGGGGACGAGAGCTTCATCGTCCGCAACGGCGTCGACGTCACCGAATGGTTCGCGGCCGAGGCCGAACTGAACGACCTGGTGCCGGACCACCCGCACTTCTTCTTCTGCCTGTACGACGTGGACCTGTTCGACGGCGACACCATCATGTACGTGCTCCGGACCCATCCGCGCGTGTACGTGAACGGCATCCTCATCAGCAACCCGCACTACCAGGCGGCCTAGCGTGGCGGGCCGCGAGAACGCGGCCATGGTGGTGGGCGGCCCCACCACCGTGCTTGATCTCGGCGGGCTGCGGGTGGTCGCCGACCCCACCTTCGACAGCCCCGGTCCGCACGGGTACCTGACCAAGACCGAGGGCCCGGCGGTGGCCCGCGACGATCTCGGGCCGGTTGACCTGGTGCTGGTCAGCCACGACAACCACCCGGACAACCTGGACGACAGCGGCCGGGAACTGGCCCTGGCCGCCCCGCTGATCCTGACCACCCGCAGCGGCGCCGGCCGGCTGGGCCAGCCCGCGGTGGGCCTGACCCCCTGGACCAGCCGCACCGTGGCCCGTCCCGACGGCGATGAGCTGACCGTGACCGCGGTGCCCGCCGTGCACGGCCCGGAAGACGGCGAGCGCGACGCCGACGGGTTCGTCAACTGTGAGGTGATCGGCTTCGTCCTGTCCGGACCGGGCCTGCCCACGGTCTACGTCAGCGGCGACAACGCCTCCATCCGGGCCGTGACCGAGGTCGCCCGCCGGCTGCC
>DASXJM010000357.1:0-2716 GCA_036497405.1 Streptosporangiaceae bacterium
AGTGCCGAGCCGGTGGCCCGGGCCCAGGGGGTGCGGCTGGCCGGCTCCGCGGTCCGCGGCATGCCGATCTACGTGGACGCGGCCGAGTTCGGCCGGGCCCTGCGCAACCTGGTCACCAACGCGATCCGGCACACCCCGTCCCCGGGCACGGTCGAAGTCACCGGGGACGTGCACGAGGGCATGGCCCGGTTCAGCGTGGCCGACGCCTGCGGCGGCATCCCGCCCGAGGACCTGCCGCGCGTGTTCGAGGTGGCGTTCCGCGGGGAGGCGGCCCGGACCCCGGGCCCGCAGACCGGCGGCGGGCTGGGCCTGAGCATCGCCCGCGGCATCGTCGAGGCCCACGCGGGCCAGATCGCGGTGCGCAACACCGGGCCCGGCTGCCAGTTCATGATCCGGCTGCCACTGGCCCGGCCGGTGGCCCCGGCCGCGAACCGGGCCGCCGACCCGCGCCGGGCCGTCCCGGCCGGCCGCTGACCGCGGCCAAGACTGCAGTGCCCATGAACTTCAAGGTGGAGGTGTCATGACCGATCTGGCCGCCCAGCTCGTAGTGCTGGCCGACGAGCCGCTCCCGGGCCGGGCCGGATCCGGGCTCACCCCGCCGTTCAGCCCGCGCGAGGCGGCCGCCCTGGCCGGGGCCGCGCTGGCCGACACGCTGGAGGCGGTCCGCCGCACCCGCGTGGTCCGCCGGGTGGTGTGCCTGGCCGGCGAGCCCGGCCCGTGGCTGCCCGACGGCTTCGAGGTGCTGATCCAGCGCGGCCGCGGTCTGGACGAGCGGATCGCCGCCGCCATGTGGGACACCTACGCCGGGCTTCCGCTGCCGATGGTGCTGGTGGGCGCGGGCACCCCGCAGGTCACCGCGGGCGTGCTGGAAGCGGCGACCGAGCCGCTGGCCCGGACCATGGCCGACGCCGCGTTCGGCCCGGCCGCCAGCGGCGGATTCTGGCTGTTCGGCCTGCGCCGGCCCGACCCCGACCTCACCCTGGGGGTGCCGATGGGGGAGGCGGTCACCGGCCGCGCCCAGCTGGTCCGGCTGATCCAGGCCGGACTGCGGATCCACATGACCCCGGAACTGGCCGACGTGGACACGCTGGCCGAGGCGGCCCAGGTGGCCCGGCTCGCCCCGGCCAGCCGGTTCGCGACCACGCTGGCGGCCACCCTCGGCGCCCCGGCCGAGCTGGACGAGCCGGCCTTCGGCGACTGGGCCCTGGGCGTGCCCGCGCCCAGCTTCAGCTGAAACGACAAGCTGGCCGCAGTCCGGAGACCGCGGCCAGCTGCCTTGCGTTCGATCGGACCTGACCACCTACCCGGCGACGGTGACCAGGCTGCCGTAGGTCAGGTAGTTGTAGGCGCTCTCGGCCGTGCTCTCCGGCAGCTCCACGCAGCCCAGGCTCTGGGCGAAGCCGTAGGACCCGCGGTCGAAGTAGTGCACCGCGTCGCCGCCGTTGAAGTAGGAGATCCACTTCACCGGGTCGGAGTACTTACTGCCGTCCGGGTTGGTGCCCTTCATGATCTGGAAGCTCAGCTTCTCGTAGACCGGAAAGGTGCCGTCCGCGGTCGGCGCGGCCGGGATGCCGGTGTTGGCCGGAGTGGACAGGACCTGCTTGCCGTCGTGCCAGATGGTCAGGGATTCCGGCTCGTGCTTGCTGGCCAGCGCGTAGGTGTAGCCGGCCGAGTTGTTGTGCCCGGCCGCCAGGTCCTTGAGCACGTCGGCCCAGACCGCCGGGCCCGCCTCGCCGTCCATGGTCAGGCCGTGCTGGTTCTCGAAGGCCCGGATCGCGCCGGCCAGGATCAGGTTGCTGGACCCCTCCGACCAGAAGCTGTGCAGCTCGGACGGGTAGCCGCTCTCCCAGCTGAAGCTGCCCGACGGGGGCTCGTAGGCGGCCGCGATCTGGCCTGCCGTGTCCGAGCTGGAAACCGCGGTGCCGCTCGGGGCCCAGGTCAGCGGCAGGTACTGGAGCTGGGCCAGCAGCTGCTCGAGCCGGGTGGTCGAATAGGTCGCGGTGGTGAAGCTGCGGACGAACTTGGCCGCCAGGTAACCGCCGGCCTTGTTCTTGACCCCTTGCGCCGAGTGCATGCCGGTCGTCCCGTTGGGGATGGTCAGCGTGACCGAGGTGTCCTCGGGGTAGCCCTGCGTGGGGGTGAAGGTGGCCGTGCTTCCGGAGACCTTCCAGGAGCCGGGGGTCGACGGCGAGAGCGTGGGCAGCGGCGAGTCGGCCGCCAGCGGGGCCGAGAACCCGACCGTGATCGGGGCGGTCCCGGTCACCGAGTGCTGGTTGGAACCGGGCGTGACCGAGGTGATGGTGAGCGCGGGGGCCGGGGTCACGGTGTGCTTGGGGGCGGGCTTGGACTGGCCCGTCTCCTGGTGTGACGAGGCGACCGAGGTGGTCTTCAGCGTGGCCTGGCCGGGCTTGGCCACCAGCACGCCGACACCGGCGACGACCACGAGCGCGGCCGCGATCCCGGTGAACAGCAACGACCTTCTCGCGCGCTTGCGGCCGGTTCCCCCCTGAGACGTCAGACGGCGGAACCAATCCGAGTACGACACGGCGCCTTCTCCTCGCTCCCTTGAATCAGAACCCAGTTACATCAAGATCAGTAACGCTTGAGAAACAGTTCCGTGGGCCGGACATACCGGGTACGGCGGAGCCGCCCCTGAGGATTGCCGGGGGCCAACAGACTGCTGGGAGAACGGGTGCCGGGCGGGCATCCGCGCCAG
>DASXJM010000358.1:0-2418 GCA_036497405.1 Streptosporangiaceae bacterium
GGCGGCCCGGTGCTGCGCGGCCCGGTCCGTGATCAGGGCCCAGCCAGCACCTTGTCCAAGGCGGTGTAGATCCGCTTCTCGGACACCGGGCCGTTGGTGCCCAGGGTCTGGGCGAACAGGCTGACCCGCAGTTCTTCGATCATCCAGCGGACCGCCTGCACGTCGGGGTCGTCGCGGCGGCCGGGGGGCAGGTCGGCCACGGTCTCCCGGTAGGCCTGGGCCACCCGGTGCACGGTGGCCATCCGTTCCGCGTCCCGGATCCCGTCGCCGAGCTTGTCCAGCCGCTGCTGGATGGCCCGCAGGTAGCGGACCAGGTCCGGCAGCCGCCGGACCCCGGTCGCACCGATGAATCCAGAAAAGATCAGCCCGCCGAACTGGGCCCGTACATCAACGAACGCCGGTTCGCCGGCGTGCGCGTCGGCCCGGGCCAGCACCGCTTCGACCTCCTGGGCCTCGGCCAGCACCCGGGCCACGTCCGCGACCACCTGCGCGGTCAGCGCGTGCAGGCCGGCCCGGGCCGCGGTGACCAGGGCCGCGAAGCCGTCGGCGTCCCAGGCCGGGCCGCCGGCCTGGGTGATGATCTCGTCGGCCGCGGCCGCCGCGCAGTCGTCCAGCAGGGCCACCGCGCCCGGGTACGGGCTGCGGGCCAGAGCCAGCTTCTGGGTGGTGGACAGGTTCTGGCCGATGGACCGGGCCCCCGACGGCACCGAGAGCAGCAGCAGCCGCCGGGTGCCCCGTCGCATGCTGCGTTCGGCGTCGGCCGGGGTGTCGAACAGCCGCACGTCGACCGCGTCCCCGGCGTCGGCCAGGGCTGGGTAGGCCTTGACCTGCCCGTCGCTGAACTCGCGGGGCAACGTGCCCAGGTCCCAGCGGCGCAGCCCGGTCCGGGCCAGGCCGGGCGCGGCCTGGTTCAGGGTGGCCCGCAACCGGGGCCGGACCTCGCGCCGGAGACTGTCCAGGTCCTTGCCCTCGGCCAGCACTTTCCCGTGGTCGGTGACCCGGTAGGTGACCCGCAGGTGGGCGGGCAGCTTGGCCGGGTCCCAGGCGTCCCGCGGCACCGGCACCCCGCGCAGCTGGGTCAGCTCCCGGCTCAGCGCGGCCAGCAGGTCGCCGTCTTCCGGGCCGATCCGGGCCAGCGCGGCCCGGGCCACGTCGGGCGCGGGCACGAAGTTGACCCGCAGCGGCTTGGGCAGGGTGCGGATCAGCTCGGTGACCAGTTCCTGCCGCAGGCCCGGCACCTGCCAGCTGAAGCTGTCGGCCTGGACCTGGTTCAGCTGGGCCAGCGGCACGTCGACGGTCACCCCGTCGCGGGTGTCGCCCGGCTGGAACTCATACGACAGCGGGAAGCCGTCCCACTGGTCCGGATAGTCGGCGGGCGAGACCCGGTCGGCCCGCGGCCCGGTGATCTGGTCCGCGGAGAACGTGAGCAGGTCCGGGGTCGCCGGGCGGGTCTTCTTCCACCAGCTGTCGAAGTGCCGGGCCGAGGTCACCGTGGCCGGGATGCGCTGGTCGTAGAAGTCGTAGAGCGCGTCGTCGTCGACGACCAGGCCGCGCCGCCGGGCCCGCCGCTCCAGCTCCTCGCCGCGATCGAGCAGGTCCCGGTTGTGGTGGAAGAACTTGTGCCCCGTGTCCCAGTCGCCCTCGACCAGTGCGTGCCGGATGAACATCTCCCGGGCCGCCTCGGGGTCGACCCGGGCGAAGCCGACCCGGCGGGCGGTGACGATGGGCAGCCCGTAGAGGGTGACCCGCTCCAGGGCCATGACCGCGCCGCGGCGGCGGTCCCACTCGGGCTCGCTGTAGACCCGCATGACCAGGTGCCCGGCCAGCGGCTCGGCCCACTCGGGCTGGATCTGGGCCGCGGTCCGGCCCCACAGCCGGGACGTCTCGACCAGCTCGGTGACCATGACCCAGGGCGGCGGCTTGCGGGCCAGCGACGAGTCCGGGAACAGCGCGAACCGCGCGTGCCGGGCCCCGGCGAACTCGGTCAGCGGCCGCCGCTTGCCCTTGCCCCCCGCGGCCTTGTTGCCCTTGGTGTCAGCGTCGCGCATCCCGACGTGCGAGAGCAGGCCGGACAGCAGGGAAATGTGCACCCGCTGGGCCAGCTCGGCCGCGATCGGCAGCCGCCCGTTCTCGTCCCGGACGCCGTCCCGGCCCCGGTCGACGGTCAGCCCGAGGTCGGTGGCGGCCGAGCGGAGCTGGCCGAACAGGTCCTGCCACTCGCGGACCCGCAGGTAGTGCAGGTATTCGCGCTTGCACAGCCGCCGGAACGCCGATGACGACAGCGCCCGCTGCTGCTCGCGCAGGTAGTCCCACAGGTGCAGGTAGGCCAGGAAGTCCGAGCCGGGCTCGGCGAACCGCGCGTGCTGCGCGTCGGCCGCCTCGCGGGCGTCGGTGGGCCGTTCCCGCACGTCCTGCATG
>DASXJM010000359.1:0-2774 GCA_036497405.1 Streptosporangiaceae bacterium
TGGGTGGGACGCGGAACGGCCCGGCGCCCGCGGGGTGCGGGAGCCGGGCCGTCGGTGCCCAGGACGAGGGGGCGAGGAGCTCAGAGGCCGAGCTCGGCTTCGAAGCTGCCTTCCTCGAGGCGTTCCTTGATGGTGACCAGGAAGCGGGCCGCGTCGGCGCCGTCGACGAGGCGGTGGTCGTAGGTCAGGGCCAGGTAGACCATGGACCGGACCGCGATGACTTCGCCCAGGGCGGGGTCTTCGACCACGACCGGGCGCTTGACCACGGTGCCGGTACCGAGGATGCCGACCTGCGGCTGGTTGATGATCGGGGTGTCGAACAGGGCACCCCGGCTGCCGGTGTTGGTCAGGGTGAACGTGCCCCCGGCCAGCTCGTCCGGGTTGACCTGGCCGGACCGGGTCCGGTTGGCCAGGTCGGCGATCTTGCGGGCCAGGCCGCCCAGGTTGAGGTCACCGGCGTTGTGGATGACCGGCACCATCAGGCCGCGCTCGGCGTCCACCGCGATGCCCAGGTGCTCGGCGTCGTGGTAGGTGACCTGGTTGTTGGCCGTGTCGATGACCGCGTTGAGCTTGGGGTGGACCTTGAGGGCCTCGATCGCGGCCAGGGCGAAGAACGGCAGGAAGCTGAGCTTGACGCCCTCGCGGGCCTCGAAGTCCTGCTTGGCCCGGGTCCGCAACCGCGCGATCGCGGTGACGTCGGCCTCGACCACGGTGGTGAGCTGAGCCGAAGTCTGCAGCGATTCGACCATCCGCTGGGCGATGACCTGGCGGGGCCGGGACAGCCGCTGAGTGGTGCCGCGCAGGGCCGACGGCACGATGGCCGGGCGGGACGGCGCGGACGGCTGAGCGGCGCCGCCGGCCGGAGCCTGGCCCGCCGCAGCCGCCGCCGGGGTGGCCGGAGCCGAAGCGGCCGCGGCCGGGGCCGAAGGGGCCGTGGGCTGGGCCTGGGCCGCCGCCTCCTGGTCACGCCGGGTGCGGGCCGCGTCGAGCACGTCCTGCTTGCGGATCCGGCCGCCGACGCCGGTGCCGTCCACCGACTCCAGATCGACGCCGTGCTCGGCGGCGAGCTTGCGGACCAGCGGGGTCACGTAGGGGCCGTCGCCGCCGGTGGACGGCTGGGCCGGAGCCTCGGGTGCCTGCGGGGCGGCCGCCTGCTGGGGTGCGGGTGGCGCCGCGGGCGCCTGCGGCTGCTGGGCCGGGGCAGGCGGGGCGGGTGGGGCCTGCTGCTGCGGCTGTGACCACGCGGGGGCCGGCGTGGGAGCCGGGGCCGGCGGAGCCGATGATGCGGCGCCGTTGGTACCGGCGTCGGGAGTGTCGCCGCCGTACCCACCCGGCTGCGGCGCGGGCTCCTGAGCCGGGGCCGGAGCCTGCGGGGCCTGCTGCTGGGCCTGGGCCGGAGCCTCCTGAGCCGGAGCCTCCTGAGCCGGGGCCTCCTGAGCCGGGGCCTCCTGGGCGGGGGCCTCCTGGGCGGGGGCCTCCTGGGCTGAGCCAGCCGCCTGCGCGCCCTGACCCCCATCCGAGGACGGTGCCCCGTCGCCGGAGCCAGCGCCGTCGCCTTCCTCGATCACCGCGAGCTGCGCGCCGACCTCGACGGTCTCGTCTTCACCCACGGCGATCTCGCGCAGCACGCCGGCTGCGGGCGAGGGGATCTCGGTGTCGACCTTGTCCGTCGACACCTCGAGAAGCGGCTCATCCGCCTCCACGCGCTCGCCTTCCTTCTTGAGCCAGCGCGTGACGGTGCCCTCCGTGACGCTCTCACCGAGCTGGGGCATGGATACCGAGACCGACATTGTTCCCGTGACTCCTTCGTAAGCTCACGCGGGCCATTGTGAGGCGTGTACGTGTCAGCATGTTCGAATCAGGCGTGTACGTGCAGGGGTTTGCCGGCGAGGGCCAGCATGGCCTCACCGATGATCTCCGACTGGGTCGGGTGCGGGTGGATCAGCTGGGCCACGTCGGCCGGCTCGGCTTCCCAGTTGTAGATGAGCTGGCCTTCGGCGATCAGCTCGCCGACGCGGCTGCCAACCAGGTGGATGCCGAGCACGCGGCCCGGGCTGCCGTCCTCGTTCTTGGCCGCGATGACCTTGCCCGCGCCCTGGGTCTGCAGGATCACGCTGCGGCCGTTGCCTCCCAGCGGGTAGGTGAACTCCACGGTCTCGATGCCCCGGTCGGCGGCCTGGGCCGAGGTGATCCCGACCGACGCCACCTCCGGGTCGCAGTAGGTGATCCGCGGCACGCCGTCGTAGTCGATGGGGTGCACCTCGAGCCCACCGACCCGCTCGGCCACCATGATGCCCTCGCCGAAGCCCACGTGGGCCAGCTGCGGGGTCGCGATCAGGTCCCCGACCGCCGAAATCGTCGGCACCGAGGTCCGGCAGTACTCGTCGACCTTGACGTAGCCGCGCTCCACCTCCACGCCGACCTGCTCGTAGCCGAGGTCGGCCGAGACCGGGCCGCGGCCCACCGCGACCAGCAGCAGGTCCGCGTCCAGGGTCTTGCCGCCGGCCAGGGTCACCTGCACCCCGGTGTCGGTGTGCTTGACGCTCTCGAACCGGGCCCCGAGCTCGAAGCCGATGCCGCGGCGGCGGAACGCCCGCTGCAGCAGCTTGGCGCTGGACTCGTCCTCCAGCGGTACCAGCTGGGGCATCATCTCCACGATCGTGACCTCGGACCCGAACGAACGCCACACGCTGGCGAACTCAACGCCGATGACTCCGCCGCCGAGGATGATGACCGAGTTGGGCACCCGCCCGTAGGTGAGCGCGTCGTCGCTG
>DASXJM010000360.1:0-1967 GCA_036497405.1 Streptosporangiaceae bacterium
GCCGTTCTCCAGCGCCTCCAGCGCCTCGTAGGGCTCTTCGAGCAGGTGCGGCGCGAGCGATGAGTGGGTCTGCTTGGCGTCCCACGGGCACTGCTCCCGCAGCACGGTCATGGTCGTCACCAGGTCCAGCACCCGGGAGCCAGGCAGGTCGACCGAACCGCGCAGGCCCTCGGTGGGCACCCCGGCGCCGTCCAGTTCGGCCCGCAGCGCGGACTCCCCGGTCGCGCCGCCGGGATGAGCCGGCCCGGCGACCAGCCAGACCACGTCGCGGTCGGCACCGGCCGCGGTCGCCTCGGCCAGCCGCGGGGCCAGTTCATCGTCCGGTACGTGCAGCAGGTCGACGTCGATCCCGGCCGCGACCAGGGCGGCGTGCTGGGGGTGATCGGGCGGGGCCAGCACCCGGGCCGCCCCGCGCAGCGCGTCCCAGGCCTGCAGGGTCAGCAGCCCGGGCGCGACCCGCGGGCTGGTGACCAGCAGGATCAGCACGACGGGGTGGTGCCCGAGGTGGACTTCTTGGGCGCCGCACCGCCGGCGGCGGACAGCGTGTCCGGCGCCGCGACCACCGAGGACTGGGTGAAGTTGAACTGGCCGAACTGCGGGCTGACCTTGACCGCATCGGACTTGTAGACGTGGCACTCGGCCGTGTTGAACTGCTTGGTGATGGCGTTCACGCTGGCCGTCGCGGTCGGCAGCTTGCCGCCGTTGGCCTTCTCGGCGTAGGCGATCTCCACCGCCTGGTAGTTGCCCAGCTCGTCCAGCAGGTTCGGCGGCAGGCCGTTGGCCACGGCCAGCTCGGGCAGGGTCACGTTGTTCACACCCTGCTGCTGGGCCTGCTGGGCGGCCTGCTCGTAGATGTTCTCCAGGGCCTGCTGGCGCTGGCTGGTGGTGATGTTGATGTTCTCCTTGGCCGCCAGCGCGTCCCGCACCTTGAACCTGATCAGCCAGCCCAGTACGTCCTTGGGCTTCTGGGCGTCGGTGAGGTGGACCGCGCTGGAGAACGGCTTGGCCGCCGTGGTCAGGTTGGCCACCTCGGAGTTGAGCTGGGTGGTCGAGATCGAATCGCTGCCCACGGTGGCGGCCGCGCCCATCTGGACCGGGGCGCACGCGGCGACCAGCCCGCCGAAGGCAGCAGCGACAACGGCAGCCTTGACCGCGGTGGCGGTCCTGATCGGTGTGCGGCGCACAGCGGGGTCCCTTCTCACGCCTTGGTTACGGCTGGTGTTACGGCTGGCGGGGCCTGCTCGCCGAACACAGCCTCGATGAGTTCGGCGCACCAGGCGAGCATGTCCCGGTCCCGCAGCGGCTGGCCGCCGATGGCGGTGGCCGAGCTGGCCGGAGCCCGGCCCCGGGACGCCCCGGCCGACGACGACCCGGGCACCGCCTTGGGTACCGGCACCAGCATCGTACGCACTGCCGGCTTGAGCAGTGTCCTGGGGTACAGCCGTTGCACCCGGACCTGCTTGGATTCGGGCAGCTCGACCGGGGCGAACCGGACATGGTTGCCCTGCAGGGTGATGTCGGTCAGGCCCGCGCGCCGGGCCCGGGCCCGCAGCCGGGCCACCTCGAGCAGGTTCAGCACCGGCTCCGGCAGCTGGCCGTACCGGTCGGTGAGCTCGTCCCGGACCGCGGTCACGTCGGCGTCGCTGTCGATCGCCGCGATCTGGGTGTAGGCCTCCAGCCGGAGCCGCTCGCCGGGCAGGTAGTCATGCGGGATGTGCGCGTTGATCGGCAGCTCGACCCGGACCTCGGACCGGTCGGCCGGGCCGTCGCCCTTGAGCTCGTTGACCGCCTCACCGATCATCCGCACGTAGAGGTCGAACCCGACCCCGGCGATGTGCCCGGACTGCTCGCCGCCGAGCAGGTTGCCCGCGCCGCGGATCTCCAGGTCCTTGAGGGCCACGTACATGCCGGCCCCGATCTCGGTGTGCTGGGCCACGGTGGCCAGCCGCTCGTGCGCGGTCTCGGTC
>DASXJM010000361.1:0-1959 GCA_036497405.1 Streptosporangiaceae bacterium
GTCCTCGGGGATGGGGGCGATGCCGTGGGTCTCGACCACCAGGTCGCCGGAACCCGTGGGCATCCGGCCGCCGAAGGTCGTGGCCACCAGCGCGTTCGATTCGGCGTCGCTTCTGGGCCCAGCGGCGGGTGCGGTCTGGTCTGGCATTCGGTGCCTCCGTCGATCGGGGGACGGGCCAAGCGCGGAGCCGGGGGCCGGGCCCGCAAAAGATCTGAGATCTAAGATCTGAGACTAGAAACGGATGTTGTTTACGGTCAATCCCCTGGGTGTTACTTTTCTGTTTCTGGATTCACTGTAAGTGACCACTTATCCCGGCCCGGTAGCGACGCCCCTGGTTAGCGCACCCAAAGCGGACATTCGCCCAGCCCGGCGCGCGCCCGGGCGGGCCAGTGACCGCGGGGTCCAGCTGCCATCCAGACAGTTGGGCTAACGGCACCCGGAAGCCATCTCAGTCCCCGGCCCGCACGGATTGAGATCTCAGAGGCGCCACCGGGCCCCGCCCCGATCCCGGCTCGCCCAGCCCGAGCCACCTCCCAGCCCGGCCCGGACCCGAATGTGCGCAATGGTTCACTCATCACACTGGGATGTGGTGAGTGGTTCATCGCGCACATTCGGTTTGGGCCAGGCCGTGCGCCCAGGGGCGCCCCAACCCTCCCTCTGGGCCGTCGGCTCGCGCGCCGCGCACAGTTCGCGCGCCCCCCAACTGCCGGGCCCCTTGGTTCGTGCGCGCTGGATTTCATTGAATGACGTCGGCGGAGCGGTACCCGATCATCATCGAGGCCAGGTTGGTGTTGGCGCGGGGGAGCGACGGCATGATGGACGAGTCGGCCACGGCCAGGCCGGACACGCCCAGGACGCCCAGGTCGGGGGCGACCACGGTGTCCTCGGCGTCCGGATCGCCCATGCGGCAGGTGCCGCTGTGGTGGTGGTAGCTGCTCACCGCGGCCCGGGACGCGGCCACCAGGTCATCCGTCCGCCACCAGGCATTGTCCGGGATCGTGAGCATGCCCTCCTTGGCCAGCGAGTCCAGCAGTTCGGCGGTGGTGGCCACGATCTCGGCCATGTTGGCGGCGTCGGCGTCTTCGGCCAGGTGGGCGACGTCCAGCCAGGGGCCGTCGGGCCGCAGCTCGAAGCGGCCCCGGCTGCGCGGGGCCATCAGCGCGGCCGTGAACGACACCCGGGTCGGCGGGGAGGTCAGGTCGTAGGGGCGCGTCTGCCAGGGGAAGATCTCGGCCTCGCGGTGTTCCCCGGGCTGATGGGGCTCGTGTGACTGGTGCGGTTGCTGGGACTGCTGGTGTTTCTGGTGTTGCTGGTGGGTGGAATCGAGTTCGTAGCGGAGGAGGGCCCCGCTGACCGGGCGGGCCTCGATCAGGGCCGGGTCGGTCACGTCCACGTCCAGCAGGCACCAGGGGTGGTCGGCCAGGTTGGCGCCGACCCCGGGTAGGACCGCGACCGGATCGGCCCCCAGCCGGGCCAGCGCGCCCTCCGGCCCGATGCCGGACCGCAGCAGCAGGGCGGGTGAGCCGTAGGCCCCCGCGCACACGATGACCCGGCCCGCGCTGATCCGTTCCGGGCCGTCCGGGCCGGTGACGTCGGCGCCGACGCAGCGGGTGCCGTCGAAGACCAGCCGCCCGGCCGTGGTGTCGGGCCGGATTCGCACCCCGGCCCGGCGGGCGGCGGGCACGACCCCGGCGTAGGTGCCCCAGCGGCCGCCGTCGCGCCGGTTGGTGGTCCAGACCCCGTAGCCGAGGGCACCGGGGGCGTTGTGGTCGTCGACCGCGGGGTGGCCCGCGTCCCGGCACCAGCCGAACACCGCCACGTCGAGCGGGCCGGGGTCGAGCCGGGTGATCGGGATCAGGCCGTCGGCCCCGTGGTGGCCGGCCTCCGGGAACTGCTGGTCGGCCTCGATGCCGCGGAACCCGGCCAGGACCTCGGCCCAGCTCCAGCCGGGCACCTGCC
>DASXJM010000362.1:0-4820 GCA_036497405.1 Streptosporangiaceae bacterium
ACTCGTTCTCCACGTTCCTGTGCGTGCCGAACGCGCTGTCGCAGGACGGCGGCTACTCCCTGGGCGCCCAGGCCGGCGAGGCGGCCATCGCCAGACTGGCCCACGACGCGGGCTTCGGCTCGTTCCGGCGGGTGGCCGAGACCCCGTTCAACCTGGTCTACGAGGCCCGAGCCTGACCGTGCCCCACGGGGCGGGCCGCCGCGGGGCCGGCCCGCCCCTGGCTATCGTGGCTGGGTGCACAAGACCATGGGACAACGCGACCCGGCGCTGGCGTTCCCGCTGGCCCGGACGCGCGACGACGCCGACGAACGCCGGCAGGCCAACCGGGCCGTGGGGCTCAGCGCGATCGGCCTGGCCGTCACCGGCCTGGCCGAGCTGCTGCTGGCCCTGTTCACCGGTTCGGTGGGGCTGCTGGGCGACGCGATCCACAATCTGTCCGACGTGTCGACCAGCGCGGTGGTGTTTCTCGGGTTCCGGCTGTCGCGCCGGCCGCCGACCGAGAAGTACCCCTACGGGCTCGAACGCGCCGAGGACCTGGCCGGTATCGGCATCGCGATCGTCATCTGGGCCAGCGCGGCCTTCGCCGGCCTGGAGAGTGTTCGCAAGCTGGTCGAGCACGGCCGGACCGACCACGTGGGGGTGGGCATCGCCGGCGCGGTCCTCGGCATCGTCGGCAACCAGGTGGTGGCCCGCTACAAGCTGCGCACCGGCCGGCGGATCAATTCGGCCACCCTGGTCGCCGACGCCCGGCACTCCTGGCTGGACGCTCTGTCCTCGGCGGGGGCGCTGGCGGGCCTGATCGCGGTGGCCCTGGGCCAGTCCTGGGGCGACCCGGTGGCCGGGCTGGCGGTGACCGCGTTCATCTGCCACGTCGGCTACGAGGTCACCGGTGACGTGCTGCGCCGCCTGGCCGACGGCGTGGATCCCGAGGTGATCAACCGGGCCGAGGCGATCGCCGGGTCCGTGCCGGGGGTGGTCCACGCGCACGCTCGGGCCCGCTGGACGGGCCGGTCTCTCCGGATTGAAGTCGAAGGCTGGGTGGATGGCGCCCTGACCACGCGGGACGCCGACCATCTCGGCCACGAGGTCGCCGATCAGCTCTCGCGGCAGCTGCCCGAGGCGGACACCTTCACCTGGATCCCCCGGGCCGCGCTCGTCTGACCGCCCGCCAGAGGCTGACCGGGATCGCCACCGCCACCGCGATGGGCAGCAGCCACCAGGCGGCCAGGCCCGCCTGGGCCAGCCCGTAGGTGGCGGCCAGGCCGACGGCCACGACCAGGGCCAAGAGCCAGTCGTCGCCGAACACGAAGTCGTACCAGAACGCGGCGAACGCTCGCAGGCGCCCCATCAGGTCAGCCCTGTTGCGCGTCGGCGGCGCAGCAGCGCGGTCAGGGTCAGCGCCCACAGCGCCACCACCGGGACCAGGACCAGCAGGGCCGTGTCCGATCCGGGCCAGTGCGCGCCCGCGCCCTCGGCCCCCCAGAACAGGCCGAAGGCGGTGAGCATGATCCCGACCACGAACTTGAGCGTGTTCTCCGGGACCCGGGCCAGCGGGGCCCGCACCGCCGCCCCGGCCGCGGCCACCAGGAGCACGGCGCAGGCCGCGGCCACCGCGGCCAGCCCGAGCTGATGCTGGCCCGCACCGAAGGTCAGCACGATGACCACCACCTCCAGGCCTTCCAGCAGCACGCCCTTGAACGCCAGCGTGAACCCGTACCCATCGACTCGCAGCCGCCCGGTGGCCCGGCCCGCGGCGCTGGCCTCGGTCCGGGCTTCGGCGACCTGGCGGCGGTAGATCGCGTCCTCGTCGTGCAAGGCCTTGAACCCGCTGGCCCGCAGGATGGCCTTGCGCAGCCACTGCAGGCCGAAGACCAGCAGCAGGGCCCCGATGACCAGCCGCAAGCCGGTCAGCGGCAGCGCCGACACGGCCGGCCCCAGTGCCGCCACCACCACGCCCAGGGTGGCCAGCGCGGCCAGCGTCCCGGCTCCGGCCGAACGCCAGTCCCGTGCGGTCCCGGCGGCGAGCACGATCGTGGTGGCCTCGACCCCCTCGACCGCGCAGGCCAGGAAGACCGCGACGAACAGCGCACCCGCTCCACCGGTCATCGCTACCCGCGCCCTCTTCCCGGCCTAGACTGAGACGACCTTAACGTCGTACTACGAAAATAGTAGTATTCGGGAGCAGCTGTGGCCGGTGCTGGACGCGGGCGCCCGCGGGGCGCGCTCGAGCGTGAGGTGCTCGCGTGCCTGGCCGCGGCCGGGCGGCCGCTGTCCCCCGGTGAAGTGCGGGCCGAGCTCGGCGACGACCTGGCCTACACCACGGTCATGACCACGCTGTCCCGGCTGCACGGCAAGGGCGCCCTGACCCGGCAGCGGGCCGGGCGCGGCTACGCCTACGGCCTGCCCGGGGGCCCGGACGCCGCGCAGGCGTCGATGACCGCGCACCGGATGCTCCAGCTGCTCGACGCGGGCGAGGACCGGGCCGGGGTGCTGTCCCGGTTCGTGGCCGACCTGCGACCCGAAGACGAGGAACTGCTCAACGGCCTGCTGACCGCGGGACCGGACGGCGCCGGCCCGGGCGAGCCCGACGAGGGCCCGGGCCGGACGTGATCACCCTCGGCCTGGTCCCGTTCGCCTGCAGCCTGCTGCTGGCGGTGACCGCGCGCCGTCTGGCCCGCCGCCTGGGCCCGGCGGTGGCCGCGTCCCTGCTGACCCTGGCCGCCCTGGCCACCTCGCTGGCTACCGGGATCGTGCTGTGCCTGGCCGGTTTCACCGCGCTGGCCCGGATCCCGCAGGTCGCCACGCTGGGCGGCTTCAGCGGCGACCACCGGCTTCCGTGGGCCGGGCTGGCCACCGGCTGGGGGACGGCGGCTGCCGCGCTGGCCGGGGTGCTGATGGCCAGTGCCCTGGTCTACCTGGGCCACGTGGCCTGGGACCTGGCCCGGGCCCGGCAGGCCTGCCGGGAGCTGACCCCGGCCGGCGACCAGCTCATGATCACTCCAGACGAGCATCCGGCCGCCTACTCCCTGCCGGTGCCGCTGCCCGGGGGCGCGATCGTGGTGTCGACCGGGATGCTGCGGCTGCTGCCCGCCGACGAGCGCCGGGCCCTGCTGGCCCACGAGTCGGCCCACCTGCGGCGCTTCCACACCGGCTTCGTCCTGCTGGCCACGCTGGCGGCCGCGGCCAACCCCCTGCTGCGTCCGGTGGCCCGGCAGGTCCGGCTGGCCGTGGAGCTGTGGGCCGACCAGCTGGCCGCCCGCGAGGTCGGTGACCCGCGGGTGGTGGCCCGGGCCCTGGCCCGGGCCAGCCTGGCCGCGTCCCGGCCCCGGAGCGGCGGGTTCCGCCTGGCCGTGGCCGAGTCCGACGTCCGGGCCCGGGTTGGCGCGCTGACCGGCCTGCCACCCCGCCTTCGCCCGTGGGCGGCCGCGTCGGTGGTGGCGCTGGCCGCGGCGGCCAGCGCGATCGCGATCACGCTGACCTTCGCGGTGCACAACCAGATCGAGGTCGCCCAGTACGTCTCGGCCCATGCCCGGCACGTCGCGGCGCGCACGATAGCCACCCGCTAGTTCGCGGCCCGGCAAGTCCCGGTATCACCGCGCCCCCCTGGATGCTCTACTACTATGCCTGTAGTAGTCGATCTGGAGGACCCCGCACCATGCCATCTCCCGTGCTGGACCGGGCCATGACGCTGGCCCGGGTCGAGTTCGCGCCGCCGCACCGGGCCCCGCACCCGGCCGCGGTCGTGGCCGGGACCGCCGTCAGTGTGGGACTGTGCCTGCTGGCTGACGCCCTGCTGGCCAGGGCCGGGGCGGCGATCTTCCCCAGCACCCGCGGCTACGTGCACTTCCAGTTCGCCGACTACGCCAAGCTGACCGTGATCGGCGTGGTCATCGCCGGCCTGGCCTGGCCGGTGGTGGTGCGGCTGACCGCCGACCCACGCTGGGTCTACCGGATTCTGGCCGTGCTGGTCACCGCGGTCCTGCTGCTGCCCGACCTGTACATCTGGTGGACCGGCCAGCCCGGCCGCGCGGTGCTGGTGCTGGTGGCCATGCATCTGGCCATCGCGCTGATCACTTACCAGGTCATGGTCCGGGTCGCCCGGCCCCGGGCGCCCCGCCCCGCCTGACTCATCCCCGCCTGCCTTATCCCCGCCTGACCCGAGGAGACCAAACCGTGCGTGCTGTTGCCCGCTGGATCAGCCCGGAGCCGCTGGCGGCCAAGGTGCCGCAGATCGGCGTGCTGTTCTGGGTGGTCAAGCTGCTCACCACCGCGGGTGGCGAGGCGACCTCGGACTGGTTCGCCCACAACATCGTGCTCGGCGCGGCCGCCGACGTGCTGCTGATCGTGACCGGGCTGTTCTTCCAGTTCCGGGCCAGGCGGTACGTGGCCGCGGCCTACTGGTACCTGGCCCTGGCCATCGCCACCTTCGGCACCGGCGCGGCCGACGTGCTGCACCTGGACCTGGGGCTGCCCTACGCCGCGACCACGCTGCTGTGGGCGGTGGTCCTGGCCGTGGTGTTCTGGCGCTGGTACCGCAGCGAGGGCACGCTGTCCATCCACAGCATCGTCACCCGCCGCCGCGAGGCGTACTACTGGGCCACCGTGTTCGCCACGTTCGCGCTCGGCACCGCCCTCGGCGACCTCACCGCGACCACCCTGCACCTGGGCTACTTCGGCTCGGCCGTCCTGTTCATGGTGGTCATCGCGGTTCCGGCCATCGGCTGGCGGATGGGCCTGAACCCGGTGGCCGGGTTCTGGTTCGCCTACATCGTGACCCGCCCGCTGGGCGCCTCGTTCGCCGACTGGTTCAGCAAGCCGCA
>DASXJM010000363.1:0-4808 GCA_036497405.1 Streptosporangiaceae bacterium
GCGTCGTAGATCACGGTGGTGGGGTGGACCGCGGCCCGGTCGGCCAGCCGCAGCACGCGGAAGTCCTCCCGCCCGGGCCCGGGCGGGTAGAGCCAGGTGGCCGCGGACCGGGGCACGATCGTGGCCCCGACGCCCTGGGCGGCCAGCCGGATCATGTCGTGTACCTGGCTGACCTCGAATCCGCCCGGCGCGGCCACCCCGGCCCGGTCAAAGGCGGCGTCCACGTAACGCCGGATGCCGGAGCCGCGGCGGAAGTGGATGAACGCCGCCGGCCCGGCCATCTCGGCCACCCGCACCCGGGCCCGCCCGGCCAGCGGGTGCTGCGGCGCCACCACCGCCACCAGCGGGTCCTGGCTGAGCAACTGGCGTTCCAGCCCGGGCGGAACGTCATCCGGGCTCAGTCCCACGATGGCCAGGTCCAGCGTGCCCGCGCTGACCGCGGCCGCCATGCCCGCGCTGGCCTCGCTGGTGACCTCGAACTCGATCTCGCCGAACCGGCGATGGAAATCGCCCAGCACCGCGGCCAGGTCGAGCGGGCCGCCGCTGGTCTGGATCAGGCCCAGCCGGAGCCGGCCGCGCCGCAGGCCGGCCAGGGCGTCCAGCTCGGCCTGGGCCGTCTCCACGTCGGCCAGGATGCGCTGGGCCAGCGGAACCAGCACCTCCCCGGCCGCGGTGAGCCGGACCGTGCGGCTGGTCCGCACGAACAGCTGCGCCCCGGTCTCGGCCTCCAGCCGGGCGATCTGCTCGCTGAGGGCGGACTGGGCCACGTAACATTGCGCGGCCGCCCGGGTGAAGTTCCGCGTCTCGGCCACGGCCAGGAAGTAGCGCAGGTAGCGCAGTTCCATCGGCATCTCCGATCACTGCTGAGCTCTATGCCGGTAGGGCCGATTAATTAGATTGAAGGTAGCGTGCCTGGCTCCGGGTAGGCTGCGCGGACTCAGGAAGGCCAGGTGTCAATGAGTCACCAGCAGACGTCTCCGCACCAGCCACGAACCGGTGCGGTCAGCGCAGCGGTGCTGATCGCCCACGGCGGCCGGGCCAACAGCACGGCCCCGGTCACGCCCTACCAGCCGGCCGTGCTGCGGATGATCCCGGTCGCCGGGGCCATCCGGCGGGCTGTGCCCGCCCGCACCTCGGTGGTGACCCGGCCCCTGTACCGGCTGCGCGGCTGGAACGGGGACCTGGCCTCTCCGGTGGCCGACCTGACCGAGGCGCTGGATCAGCTCGGTGAGCAATTCGGGCCGATCCCGGTCGTGCTGGTCGGTCATTCCATGGGCGCCCGCGCGGCCATGCGGGTGGCCGGTCACCCCCAGGTGACCGCGGTGGCGGGGCTGGCCCCGTGGCTGCCGCCCGGCGAGCCGGTCGAGCAGCTGGCCGGGCGGCGGGTGCTGCTGGTCCAGGCCGCGCGCGACGTGGTCACCCGGCCCGCCGACACCTGGGCCTTTGCCGAGCGCGCGGCCGCAGTCACCACCACGGCCACGATCGAGCTGCAGCACAGCGACCACGCCATGCTGCGCCGGGCCCCGCTGTGGCACCGGATCGCGACCGGGTTCGTGCGGCTCGCCCTGGGCCTGACCGACGGCGGCGAGCCGGTGGCGGCGGCGTTTCAGGCGGCCGAGACCGGCGGCCCACGCCTCCTGGTCTGAGGCCGGCTGGCCCGAGGGGCGGCGGTCCGGTCACCCCGGGCGGGCGGCCAGCAGGTAGGCGCGGCGGGTGTCGACCTCGGCCGGGTAGGGCCGGCGCTCCAGCCGGGCCGCGACGGTGAAGCCGGCCGCTTCCAGGAGCGCGGCCACGTCGTCGGGCTCGTAGAAGCGGAAGTCCACGTCGACCTCGTGCCCGAGCCAATCGCTGAAGTGCCGCACCTCGGTGCCGATATGGAACGCCAGCATCGCCAGGCCCCCGGGCCGCACGACCCGGTGCATCTCGGCCAGCGCGGCCGGCAGCTCGCCCGGAGCCAGGTGGATGATCGAGTAGAAACAGACCACCGCGCCGAACTCCCCGTCCGCCGCGGGCAGGCGGAGCAGATCGCCCACGCGGAACTCGGCCCCGGGCTGCTCCCGGCGGGCGACCTCGATCATCCCCGCCGACAGGTCGATGCCGACCGCGGCGGCGCCGTGCGCGGCCAGCCACCCGGCGATGTGACCGGGCCCGCAGCCCAGGTCGCCGACGATCGTCCCGGCCGCGGCCGGCTCACGCTGGCTCGACTCGATCAGGGCAGTCAGCAGCGCCCGGTCCAGGGGCTTGCCCGCCAGTTCGTCGCGCAGCCCGTCGGCGTAGGCCCCGGCCACCGCGTCGTAGCTGCGCCGGGTGCGGTCGTGCGGCCCGGTCATGAGGCCGGGGGGACCAGCCGGTAGATGGCCCCGGCGGTGTCGTCGCTGACGTACAGGGCTCCGTCCGGGCCGGCCACCGCGTCGGCCGGACGGCCCCACCGGTCTCCGGCCGCGTTCTGGAAGCCGCTGACCAGGGTCACCGCCGCACCCAGGGTCTTGGTGGTGGCGTTCCACGGCATCCACAGCACGGCCGGGGGCCGCGGCGGGTGCCGGTCCCAGGACCCGTGCACCGCCACCACCGCGCCCTTCGACCAGGGCGCGGCCAGCTTGCTGCCGGTCAGGAACGACATCCCGATCGGGGCACTGTGGGCGGGCAGCCCGACCTCGACCCGGGGCAGCGCGCCGCAGTTGAGGTGGGTGCCGCCCGGATTGGTGACCGCGTCGGCGATGAACGGCAGGTTCACCATCGAGCCGGCCGGGTGGTTCAGGTCCTGGTCGGGGTTGCAATAGGGCCAGCCCAGGTCGCGGCCCGCGGTCACCGGGACCACCTCGTCGGCCGGGTGCTCGTTGACGTAGGCTTGGATGACCTGGCCGAACGGGTCGCTGACCTCCTGGTAGGCCGAGCGCGACGGGTAGCTGATGTTGTCCCGGTTGTTGACCGCGGTCCAGACCCTGCCGTCCGGGGCCACGGCCAGGCCCTCCCCGTTCCGCACGCCGCGCTCGACCACCCGCAGGTTCTTCCCGGCCGGGCTGACCGCCATGATCACGGCCCGCTGCTGGCTCATGGTGCGGTCGTCGGGATTGGCGTTCGAGGAACTGCCCACGTTGAAGTAGACGGTCCCGTCCGGCGCCACCGCCACGTCCTTGGGCCGGTGCACGTCATCGCCGAGCGGGTTCTGATCGGGCAGGTTCCTGGCCACCACCGTGCGGGCGCCGCTGATCCCGCGCGTGCCCCACGGGTAACGGTCGATCTGGTCGGACTCCCCGACGTACAGCACCCGGCGGCCGTCCAGGGTGGCGAAGGCCAGCCCCTGCGGGTTGGTCAGCCCGCTCAGCACGGTGTGCGAGGTGGCGGTGCCGTTCCGGCCCGGGCTGAGCTCGACCACACTGCCGTTGTCGGGCCGGCTGACCAGCAGGTCGCCCTGGGGGGTCCAGGCTTCGATGCGGGCGTCGGGGACCCGGGCCCAGACCGAGGCCGACCAGCCCGTGGGCAGGTTCAGCGTCCGGCTGGCCGAGAACGCGCCCCCGCCCTGGCCCGCGGGCACGCGCAGGGTGACCTGGGTGGAGGCGGCCGCCGGACTTCCCCCTGAGCCACTGGCGCCACTTGAAACACTTGGGCCGCTCGCGGCACTCGGGACACTCGAAGCACCTGAACCGCCTGAGCCACCGCAGGCTGCTACGGCCAGGCCAGCCGTGGTGGCCAGCACGGCCAGTCTCAACTGGGTCCGCGTCCTCATGGACCTCAAGTATGGCCACACCCCGGTGAAGGGCGGGTCACACTCGCTTCTTCATCCGATCTCCACTGGTTACCCGCTGATTTTGCACACCGGCCGCCGATGGTGAGGGGGTACCGGGCGAGACCCGGTCAGAAAGGAAGGACCCACGATGCTGACCAAGACCCCGCCGATGCTGATGACCCCGGCCTTCGCCGCCTGGAACACGGTGGCGCGGTTCGACGACTACGCGGCCGCCCAGCGCGCGGTGGACCAGCTGTCCGACGACGGCTTCCCGGTCGAGACACTGGACATCGTGGGCAGCGACCTGCACCTGGTCGAGCGGGTGACCGGCCGGCTGACCAAGGCCCGGGCCGCGACCGCGGGCGCCCTCAGCGGTGCCTGGGTCGGCCTGCTCATCGGCATCCTGCTCGGCCTGTTCACCCCGGTGAGCTGGATCCTCATGGTCGCCGCCGCCGTCGGGATCGGCGCCCTGTGGGGTGCCGTGTTCGGCTTCGCCGCCCACGCCGCCACCAAGGGCCAGCGCGACTTCAGCTCGGTCCGCTCGCTGGCCGCCAGCCGCTACGACGTCATCGCCCGCGACGGCACCGCCGAGCGCGCCCGGGTCATGCTCAGCCACGCCGGCCTCATCCCCGCCGAGGTCCCGGCCGAGATCTGACCCCGGCCTACCCTCGCCCCCCTGTTCTGGCCGCGGGCGGCCCCCAACCCGCCGCCCGCGGCCCCCGGTCCCACCTTGCCGTTCAGCCCGCGCTCCCTCGCCTCCCGCACCCCGTCCGTCCGTCTCACCCCGCCGCTCCCCCGTCTCAGGATGAGACATCGTTGTCAGAAGATCGGCTCCGGTCCAGCTCAGGAGTCTGAGGGACGGCCGGGCGCTCAGTTCGACGGGGGTCGAAGTGTCCGGCTCCTAGGCTCGAAGCATGGCAACCACCGGACCGACGACGAGAGGAACGACCAACCCGACCGGCGAGCCGGCCAGCCGCGGCGCCGCCCGCTGGGCGCTGGTGGCCACCAGCCTCGGCTTCGCCGTGGTGCAGCTGGACGTCAGCGTGGTCAACGTGGCCATCAAGCCGATCGGGGCCGATCT
>DASXJM010000364.1:0-12372 GCA_036497405.1 Streptosporangiaceae bacterium
TCGGGGGTGAGGGCGAGATCGTTGAGAGTGTTGTTGTCCGGAGTCCTGATGGCCAGCGGCCGCAACGCCGAAGCGCGGCCGCGTGAGCTGATCCGCAGCCGGTAGAACCCGTTCGCCTCCGACTTCGACTGGGGCGTGTCACAGCCCACCACGAAGGTGCGGTCGTCGCCCGCGGACGCGACCCGGATGCCCTTCGGGTCGCAGGCAGCCGGCGGGGTCACGGTGCTGACCACCTTGCCCGTGGCCGAGCTGCGCACCTGCAGCGGAGCCGACTCCGAGTGCGAGGAGATGACGTAGTACCGGGGCATCCCGGCGTCAGCACTGGCCTGGGCGGCGCTCGCGGGGGCTGCCGAGGCGGCGATCGAGACGCCGGTGACGAGTCCCGCTGCTGCGGTCGCCGACAGCAGGCCGGCCGCGAGCCGGCGAGCGGGCCGGCGCCGGGCGAGCCAGGTGGCTTGGGCCGTCCGGTGATCGTTTTTGGGCATGATGATTCCTTCCATTGGGGTTGGGCCTGGGTTCCGGCGCTTCCTCCAAGACGAGCCGAAACCGAGTCAGGTGGGGTGCGGTGAGGTGAGCCTGCGCTACCGCCGGCGGCGGATTACCAGGTGGCGCTGAATCCGATCTGGACGTCCGGTCCGGCCAGGGCGGTGACCCGGCCGCGGTCGATCCGATCGGACTGGTCGCAGCCGGCCAGGATGTGATGACCAGAGGCATCGATCGCCGTCAGCTGGCACGGGTAGATGGCATTCCCGTGGACGTGCTGGGCGATGAACAGTCGCTCCGTCTTCCCGGACCCGGCCGCGACCTCGGCGATCCCGCCGATCGCCGAGGTCTTGGCGGGGATCTTGCCGTGGGGGAAGTTGTAGGCCACGTCGGCGATGATGGTGGTGCCGTCCGGGCTCAGCATCGCCTCCTGCACGAGTTCGGCCTGATGGAAGATGGACAGGGCCAGGCGCGCCGAGGCCAGATTGCTACCGGGCTTGGCCAGGTTGAGCACGCGCAGCCCTTCCGACCAGAAGCCGATCTCGCGTTCGTGGTCGGCCCACGTCAGCAACGTCGGCCGGCCCATTGTGGGGCCGCTCCAGGCTTGATGGGCGCCGGTCGCCAGCGTCACCACTTCGATGACCGCCCCCGCCCCGCGCTGGAGCCCGAGGGCCAGTCGGCGGCCGTCGGGGGTGAGGGCCAGGCCGGTGACGAAGGCGGACGCGACCAGCGGGACCGGCAGCGAGGTGACCGGGGCGGGGACACCCCGGGAGCTGATTCGCAGCCGGTAGAACCTGTTCTTACGGGTGGCCGTGACCAGGCAGCTGAAGATGAAGTTCCGGTCGTCACCGGCCGTGGCGACCTGGTAGGTGTCCGGCATGCACCCGGTTGGGCCCGCCACCGTGCTGACGATCTTCCCCGTGGCCGAGCTGCGGACCTGCAGGGCGGGCGTGCCGGCCTGGGACGCAACGGCGTAGTAACGGGGCAGGCCGGCTTCGGCCGCCGCCGACGGTGCCGGGGTGATCGCCTGGTCCAGCTGGGTGCCGGGCAACGGCCCGGTGTCCGGCTGGGCGGTGACTGCCGTCCGCGCCGAGGGGTGGGTGGCTCGGGTGGACACGGTTCGGGCCGACGAGGCCGGGCCGGAGCGGACGATGAACAGGGCCGCCCCCAGCCCGGCGGCGGCGGTGACCGTGGCCAGCCCGGTGAGAGCGGCCACCCCGGTGACCGTCTGACGGCGCCACCGGCGCCGGCGGGCCGGCTGGCCAGCGGGCTCGGCCGGGTTCGTGGCCCGCTCATCGTTGGTTGGCATTGACCGTTCCTTCCGTACGGATCAGGCGCCGCGTCATCCGCGGCCGGCTGATCTACCAGGCCGAGGTGTAGAGGGCGTCCTGCGGGCCGGGACCGGGCAGCGGCGTGAACCGGCCCCGGTCGAGCCGGCCGAACTGGTCGCAGCTGACCAGTAGGTGGTGACCGGTGGCGTCGATGGCCCCCAGTTCGCACGTGGTGATGGCGTAACCGGCCTCACTGCCGCCGCCGTCGGCCGAATAGTGCGCGTGCATGGCGAGCAGCGTCCGCAGTGGCTTGCCGGTGGCGGCGGAGATTTCGACGATGCCGCCGACCACCGAGTTCTGATTCAGCTTTTTGTAGTCGGCCGATTGGTAGGTCACCGACGCGACGATGGTGCCGTCCGGGCTCAGGATCGCGTCGGCCACGGAGTCCTGGTTGACGTTCTTGGGCAGGACCAGGCGGGGCTGACTCCCGGGCCCGCCGACGTTGACCACGTACAATCCGCCGTTCCCTGAGAAGGCCACCTCGCGTCCGCCGTCGCCCCAGGTCAGGTGGAAGGGATTGGTCTGGGCCTTCCAGGTCTGGACCGCGCCGGTGGCCAGGGTCACCACTTCGATCGCGTCGGGACCCTGGTAGGCGACGGCCAGCTTGGTGCCGTCGGCGCTGAGGGCCATGTCGTTGACGAAGCCACCCGAGACCGGAATGGACAGCGGGGTGAGCGGGGACGCGGCCCCGCCGGACGAGATCTGCAACCGGTAGAACACGATCGACTTCTCCGACGCGAAACAGGAGAAGGCAAAGTCCTGGCCGTTGCCGGCCGCGGCCAGCTTGATGGTCTTCGGGTCGCACGCGGCCGGCGGCGAAACGGTGCTGACCACCTTCCCGGTCGACGAGTTGCGCACCTCAAGCGCGGCCAGCGCGGGATCGGTGGCGACGATGTAGTACTTCGGCATGCCGGCGTCGGCCTCCGCGACCGAGACCGCGGGGACGGCCTGGGCGTCGAGCAGGCTGTTGCCGGGCAGCGAGCCGGTCGTGGGCCGGGGGGACGACGACGGACTGTGGCCGACCTGCGCCGGTCCTGGTGCGCCGTGAGGGGATGTCGATGGGATGGCGCCGATCATCACGCCGGCCACCAGGCCGACCGCGGCCGCCACCGAACCCACGCGGGTGGCGAGCTGACGGTGCCGTCGGCGGCGGCCGCGCCGGAAGATGCCGACGGCGTCGATGTCCGCCGGGGAACTCCGGCCGGCCTGCTCGCCGAAGGCCTGGGCGACTTTCGCCGCCAGGTCATCCTCGGTTAGCATTTTGATCCTTCCGTTTGGGGTCCGGTACCGGTTCCGGCGCTTCCTCCAAGACGAGCCGGAGCCGGTGCAGGGCTCGATGCGTGTGGGACTTCACGGTGCCTTCGGTGCAGCCCAGCACCGCGGCGGTTTCCGCCACCGAGCGGTCCTCCCAGAACCGCAGCACCAGCACGGCCCGCTGCTGCACCGGCAGGAGCCGGCAGGCCCGCAGCAGCAGTTGCCGTTCCAGCGCGGGCGAGATGTCGTCCGACCAGGGCGCGGCGGGCAGGTCAGCCAGGTCGTCGGCGGCGTGCTCGGTGTTGTGGCGCCGGGAGCGCCAGCGATCCCGGGCCAGGTTGACCAGGATCTTCCGGGTGTAGGCCTCCGGCCGCTCCCGGGCCGTCGGCCAGCGGCTGGCCGACCGCAGGAGAGCCTGCTGGACCATGTCCTCGGCGTCGGGCCAGGTTCCGCCGAGCAGGGCCGCGAAGCCATGCAGGCGACCACTGTCACGGGCGACGTAAGCCTCGAACTCGGCTTGGTCGTCGCTCGCCATCAGGTGGCGTCCGCTGCGAAGCTTCACACCAGCAATAACGAGTTCTGGCGGTACCGGGTTGTCAACTGATGTCGTCTTCTGATGCTTGGAGTTGGTCGAGGACGGCGATGATGGCCGCGCACTCGGCGTCGGCCAGGGCCTCGCCGTAGGCTTCGCGTTCGCGGTGGCTGTGGGCCAGCGTGGCGACGGCCCGGTAGCTGACCAGGCAGCGCAGCCCGCCGGGGCCGGCCACCTGAGCGGCCCGGGTCAGCAGGCGGCGGCCCGCGGCCCGGTCGCCGCCCCGCTGGCAGTCGAAGGCCAGGGCGACCAGGTCGAGCGCGCGGCTGCCCAGCCCGAACTCGTCCCAGTCCACCACCCCGGTGATCACGGGCCCGTCGGCCAGGATGTTGGACAGATTCAGGTCGTTGTTGGCGTAGTCCACGGCGGGCAGCCGCAGCCCCCAGACCGGCTGGAGCCAGGCCCGGATCCGGTCGAACAACGGCCCGGCTGCCGGTGCGGCCCGGGCCGCGTCGGCCCAGTCGTCATCCCAGTCGTCGAAGAGCACGTGGGCCACGTAGCCGGTGAAGTCGCGCTCGCCGGCCGGGATCCCGGCCCCGGCCTGAAGTTCGGTGAGCCGGAGCACCTGGTCGAGCTGGGAGCCGTCCAGCGCGGTGAGGGGCTGGCCCGGGAGCCGGTTCTGGACGGTCAGGTGCCAGTCGCCGCCAATCAGGCCGTGCCAGAGAATCGCCGGCACCGGGTAGCCGCGCGCGGCCAGGGCGGGGAAGTGGGCCGCGCACCACTGCGTCTTCTCCAGCGCCCGGTCGCCGTGCCGGATCTTGACCACGATCGGCCCCCGGCCCGGGGCGCGGGCCGCCCAGGTCATCCGCGACGACCGCACGATCGTGAGCGGTGCCGGCTCGTCCACTGGCTGGCCCAGCTCCCGGGCGACCAGGGCCCGAACCTCCGGCCACGCGGGCATATCGTCCGGCACGCTCAGATCGTAGGCGCCGCCGACGGCCGGGCGGCGACTAGGGTCTTGCGGTGTGAGCGAAGGGGAACCGCTGATCGGGGACGGTGTCACCCCCGGCATCGTGCGGATCGGGGACACAGTGCGGCGGCCGCTGCGGCCGTTCAGCCTGACCATCCAGGCCTACCTGGCCCACCTGCGCGACGCCGGGTTCACCGGGGCCCCGTTGCCGCTCGGCCTGGACGAGCAGGGGCGCGAGGTATTGTCATTCGTCCCCGGCGATGTGCCCCGCAATCCGCTGCCGCCGGAGACCGCGGGCGACGACGTGCTGGTCGCCCTGGCCCAGCTGGTCCGCGCCCTGCACGAGGCGTCGGCCGGGTGGGTGCCGCCACCGGACGCGGTCTGGGGCGGGACCCCGGCCAGTCAGCAGCGTCCGCTGAACCAGCAGACCGAGCTGGACAGCCACCGCGACTACTACCCGGGCAATGTGGTGTTCCGCGCCGGGCGGCCGGTGGCGCTGATCGACTTCGACCTGGCCCGGCCGACCACCCGGCTCTACGACCTGGCCAACGCCCTGTGGTACTGGGCGCCGCTGCGCGATCCGCAAGACCGGTCACCGGCGTTCGTGGACGCCGACATCCCGCGCCGGGTCGCGCTGTTCGCCGACGCCTACGGCATGACCGCCCAGCACCGCGCCGAGCTCGCCCCGTTCGTGGTCAACCTGGCCCACCGCTATCTCGAGGACTCCCGGATCTCGGCCGGGCTCGACCCGGTGTTCGCCCAGCTCTGGGAGGACGTCAAGGACGAACTGCCCCGGGCCGAGGTGTGGCTGCGCCAGGCAGCGCCGGCCATCGCCGCCGCCCTCACCAGCTAGCACTGACCAGCTGAGGCCCCGGTGGCTACCCTGCGGCCGGCGCCGACCAGTCCTGCTTCCTGGCCACGTCGTGCAGGGCCAGGAACTCAGTGAACGACTCGCGCCGCACGGCCAGGCGGTCGTGGCCGTTGGCCACGAACACGATGGCCGGCTTGCGGGCCCCGTTGTAGTTGTTGGTCAGCGTGTAGGAGTAAGCGCCGGTCGCGGCCAGGGCCACCGTGTCCCCGACGGCGGGGGCGTTCAGCTCGGCCCGGTCCACCAGCAGGTCCCCCGACTCGCACTGCCGGCCCACGAGCTGCACGGTGGTGTCGGGCTCGGCGCCGGCCCGGTCGGCCACGATCGGACTGTAGCGCTGGCCGGTGAGCGCGGTGTCGAGGTGATCGGCCAGGCCGCCGTCGACCGCGACGAACGTGCGCCCGGTCGTCTTGACCGTGGTCACCGTCCAGACGGTCAGCCCGGCCCGGGCCACGATCGAACGGCCCGGCTCGATGAGCAGCTTGGCCCGGGCCGGGAGCACCGTCCGGGCCGCGGCCACCACCTCGTCCAGGTAGGCGTCGACGCTGGGCGCGGAGTCGGCCTCGACGTAGTTGACCCCGAGCCCGCCGCCGACGTCGTAGACCGGGAACTCGCCGACGGCCGACACCCGGCGCACCGCCTCC
The DNA here is from genome assembly GCA_036497405.1 of Streptosporangiaceae bacterium. GTDB lineage: Bacteria > Actinomycetota > Actinomycetes > Streptosporangiales > Streptosporangiaceae > Bog-532. The sequence continues at coordinate 6,083 of DASXJM010000364.1, forward strand.
GCGAACGGGGCCGTCTGCAGGATCTGGGAACCAATGTGGACGTGCAGCCCATCCAGGCTGATCTGGCCGTCGCCCCGGAGCTCGGCCGCCAGCTCCATGGCCTGGTCGAGGGTCACCCCGAACTTGCTGGTGTCGCCGCCGGTGGCCTGCGACTCGTGGGTTTCCGCGTCGATGTTGGGGATGACGCGCAGCAGCACGTGCTGACGGCGGCCCGCGGGCAGGGCGGCGGCGATCCGCCTCAGGTCGTCGCGGCCGTCCACGATGATCGTGCCCACGCCGTACTCGACCGCGCGCCCGATCTCCTCGTCGGTCTTCGCGTTGCCATGCTGGTAGATGCGGTCCCCGGGGACCCCCGCCTCGATGGCCATGACGAGCTCACCGAGACCGGCCACGTCGATGCCCATGCCCTCGGCGGCCGCGACCGCATACATGGCCAGAATGGGCAGGGATTTCGACGCGAACAGCACCTCCGAGTTGGGCCACCGCTCGGCCAGCCCGTCCACGTAGCGCCGCATCTGCCGCCGCAGCCCGGTCTCGTCGATGACGTGCAGCGGGGTGCCGTAGCGCCGGGCCAGCTCAACGACCGGGATGCCGCCCACGGTGAGCTGCCCGTGCTCATCCACCGCCGACTCTTCCGGCAGGACGTGGCTGAGCCGTTCGAACGCTCCGGACACGGGTCCCCTCCCTAAGAAGTGTTCATGAGGGCGTGGTTCAGCAGCCGCGGCACGCTGAGCCGGTGGATCACGGCGGCGGCCAGCCACAACGGCCGGGCCACCGGATGCTCGTAGCGTACAAAAGTGGTCAGCACGACCCGGCCGTCCCGCACCTCGACCAGGTTGTGGGCGGTCAGCAACGGTGACCGCACCTCCAAGATGACGAACTCGGGGACGGAGGTCACGATCCGCCAGCCCAGCACGTGCTGGGTGGACGGCCTCGGCCCCAGCCGGAGGCCCAGGCCGAACCGCCACCCGCCGACCAGGAACCACAACACCGGCCGCGAGGTGTGCTCGAAACAGGCCTGGGCCCAGCCGACGGCCGTCCGCACGTCCGCACGTCCGACCGGCAACTCGAACGAGACCGCGTAGTCCGGATCGGTCAGCGTGTCGAGGCCCTGGCTCCGGTCGGAGACCTCGATCTGGCCCGCGGGCGGCCGGCTGGGATCGGTCATGGTGGGGTCAGTAGTTGTTCTTGAACGCGAAGTAGGAACCGCGAATGGTCCCGGCCAGCTTCGACTTCTGGCGCGCGAACTTGAACCGCGAGGCCAGCTCGGCGGGGATTTCCATCCCGTCGGAGAGCTTGAATCCGACCGCCCGCTTCCCGGCCTCGTCGATGCTGTACATCACGTTGATCGACAGGCCGCTCTCGTAAAAGACGTACGCCATCCGGATACCCTCCACCTGGAAGGCTGTAGCCTCCAGCGGCCGGGATTCGATGACGATGTCACGCTCTTCCTTGAGGATCCGCGTCACCCAGTCGAGGGCCGCCTGGGCATCGCTGGCCGGCTCCACCGTGAACACGTGGTCATACTTGTTCTTGAAGTAGCGGGCCTCGTTCGCCCGCAGCCCCGCCAGCGCCGCCGCGACCGGAGACGACTCCAGCCCCACGGTCGAAACCGTATTGAAGTCCACGGTGTAGGACATCACGCCACCCCCGAACCCATAGAGCCATCTACCCAGCCACTCCGGCCGGAGAATATCTCAGCTCGCCGTCAGGGATCGAGCCTGGCCGCATCCTCCAGCCGCTTGATCGCTGCCATCGCGCCAGGTACTTCCAGGAGAAGTTCTCGATCTTCCTTTATCTTTCTGACGATCGAACGCAGTCGTTGGCGGTCTTTCCTGGTCAGATTCTCATCCAGGAAATCGGTGGCCGTGATCATTCCAGCCAGGAGCACAAAGTCGCGACGGTGACGGGCGATACCGGGATCGCCCGCGTTGCTGTGCGCGGCTGCCTTCACCACCAGCGCACCGATCAGGTTAGGCCTCCGGACGAATCCCTGTCGGCCATCGACCGTCACGGCCACGACTTGACTGCGTTGCAGCGCCTGAGTTCCCCCGGCGGTCGGTAGCGTCGGGCCGCCGGAAACGCCTTGCCGCTTACTCGCCCGCTCTCCCACACCGTCAGGAAGCAGCACGTCGATCAGGGCCTTGCCGCGCACCCACCGATGCTGGTTCCCTTCTGCGGAGATTCCCGCCGATTCGAACCCGAGGTCAGTCAGAGTCCCGGTAAATCTTTGCAGCATCTCCGGGTCAGCCCTTACGTCGATCACGGCGTCGGCGTCATTCGTCGGTCGTTGGGGGAATTGGCCACGCTCGGCGCAGTACAGATGAACGAGTTGACCGCCGATGAGCGTCCATCCATCGCTTAGACGGTCGTAGAGGTCGAGGACACCGAGCCACGAAGCGGTCTGCTCCTGTGGCATGCCCGGCAGGACAATCACTTCGCGGCCGCCTTTCGTGCCTGAGCCACCTCGTGCAGTAGTTCGGCAGCGCGCAGTTCCTCGCGGGGCCCGCGTTGCTCGGCAAGATCGGCGGCCAGCAGAAGCTTGGAGCCGGGATACGCTTTCTGCTCCTTGGGGAGCACATGGACGACGACGTTGGCGTCATTGTCGGCGGGTACCAACAGGAATCCCTCGGTCAGCAGCTTGAGGTCCTCGGCCCAGATGTAGCCATCGAGATGGGGCGAGGCTATACCGCTGTCCGCCGAGCCAGTGATCGACTGCCACCGACGATCCCTGCCCAGCGCTGGTAGGTCAGCATCAGCCGCTCGGCACATTTGGCGCCGGGCGCGATTGCGTAGCAGTGAGCGCAAAGCCGATGCGGTTTTGCGTACATCCTCCTCGCGCTTCGGTGGGTTGCCCGCGAGTCTGAGTAGGGAAACGAGCCGCGACCGGGCCCGCGCCAACTCGGCAGGTGCCAAAGCTTGAAGCGACTCGTCGTCAACCTCGGCCAAGGCGATGATCGCCCAGGCCGACCGGGCCGAGAGCGGTCGGCCGGGCTTCTTGTGCTCGGCCACCCTGAGCAGTGAGAGCTCGTCGACGACCCACTGAGAACCGATGCGCTCGGCGCGCAGCGAACCGTCCGCGATCCGTTGATGAACACGTGACACGCCGACGCCGAGGCTCTTCGCCGCCTCGGCCACGCTCACACTCGCCATAACATAATCATAGAAGATCTTATAGGAATGTGTAATCGCGGCCGACGCCCGGCTCTTGCTCGCTGGCAGTGCTCCAGGGCGTCCCGGAGGGGCATCGCGTCCGCCGACGTCAGGACCAGCTCGGCGAGGGCGACGGCGGCGGGTGGGACGAAGGGGTTGGGGATGGCGATGCAGGCCAGGCCGGCGGCCTGCGCCGCCAGGACCCCGTGCGGTGTGTCCTCGACGGCGACCGACTGGTCCGGAGCGGTACCCAGGCGGCTCAGCGCCAGGTGGTAGACCTCGGGGTGCGGCTTGGGCTGGCTGACCTCGTCACCGGCGGCGATGACGTCGAACTGGTCGAGCAGCGTGGCCCGGCCCAGATGCAGGTCGAGCCAATGGCGCGGGGATGAGGACGCGATCGCCAGCTGGATTCCCGTGTCCCGGGCTTCGCGGATCCAGCGGCGCAAGCCCGCGGGGACATCCAGATCTTCATGCAGCCGGTCCCGGTATTCGGTCCGGCGGGCGTGGCTCAGCGCTCGGTCGTACCGGCGGCCAACCGCGGCGGCCAGGGCGGCGTAGCGTTCTTCGGTCAGGTCTCCGCCGTGGTTGGCGAAGAAGCCGCGCGGATCCAGCTCCAGGCCCCACTGGCTCCACTCGAAGCGCCAGCTTTCGAACATGGTGGACTCGGTGTCCATCAGCAGGCCGTCAAAATCAAAGATCACGGCGGTGACGGGGCGGGCAATGGCCGGGTCCATGCCGCATCGTCTCATTACCGGCTGGACGGGGCAGGAGGAGAGTAGGACGGTGACATCGGCGGTGGATCAGTACACGACGCGGCTGCTCACCCAGGAGACCTGGGATGATTTCGCGGCCCTGGTCGAGGCGAACAACGGTGTCTGGGGTGGCTGCTGGTGCATCGGCTTTCACCCCGAGGGCATCAGCCGGGCCAGCACCGCGGCGGGCAACCGCGCAGCCAAGCTGGCCCACGTGAACAACGGCACCGTCCACCAGATGCTGGTCTACCGGGACGGTCGCTGCGTGGGCTGGTGCCAGTACGGACCACCGGCCGAGGTGGCCACCATCAAGAACCCCAAGGCCTATGAGAAGGACCTGGCCGAGTTGCCGGATTGGCGGATCGGCTGCGTGTTCACCGGCGCCAAATCCCGTCGCTCCGGCGTGGCCCGGGCCGCCGTGGCCGTCGTGCTGGCCGCGATAGCCGAGGCCGGCGGAGGCTTGGTCGAGGCCTATCCCGAGCAGGTGGCCGACCGCGACCCGCAACGCGGCGCCTACCTGCACACCGGACCGGAGACCCTGTTCGAGGAGTTCGGCTTCACCCGCGACCGTCGCATCGCCAAATGGCGCTGGGTCATGCGCCTGCGCGTCCCCGCCGCCGAGCGCTGACCTGTCGTCTGGGCTGGTCAGCGGTCGATCATCCGCTGCATGGCCTCGGGATACCGGTCGCCGACCACGCTGATGGCGGCGGCCGCGTCGTCGATGGCCTTGAGGTCGCCGGGGGTCAGCCCGACCTGATCGACCGGTTAACCAGCCCGGACCTGAAGGACCTGGGGACCGCGGAAGGAGATGTTGGGATGGAAGGTCAGCCGCTGGCCCGGGACCAGGCCCAGGCGCGGGTAACGGCGGGCCAGTTCGGTCACCGCGATCCGGCTGGTCAGCCGGCCGAGGTTGGCGCCCAGGCAGTAGTGCAGGCCCTGCCCGAAGGCCAGGTGCCGGTCAGCGTCGGAGCGGTGCAGGTCGAAAGTGTCCGGGTCCGGGAACGCCGAGACGTCCCGGCCCGCGGCGGCCAGCCACAGGAACAGCCGGGCCCCCGCCGGCAGGTCCTGCCCGGCCAGGGTCACCGGACGGGTGGTGACCCGGCGCCAGACCGGCACCGAGGGGTCGTAGCGCAGCGTCTCCTCGACCGCGGCCGGGATCGCGGCCGGGTCGCGCACGATCTCGGCCCAGCGTTCCGGCTGCTCGAGTAGCCGACGGACCGTGTTGCCGATCAGGCCGGTGGTGGTCTCGTGGCCGGCGAAGGACAGCGAGAACAGGATCGAGCCGATCTCGTCGCGGGTGAGCCAGTCCGGGGCCTCCCGGTGAATGGCGATCAGGTCGCTGGTCAGGTCGTCGCCAGGCGCGGCCGCCTTCCGGTCGACCAGGTCGCGCAGGTAACCGCGGTAGGCGGCCATGCTGGTGGCGATCTCGATCTGGTCCTGCGGCGCGGGGCGTCCCCAGCCGAGCGCGGCCCGGTAGCCGCACCAGTTCTTGAGCTGCGCAAAGTCCTGCTCGGGCACGCCCATCAGGGAGAAGACGATGTTGGCCGGCAGCGGGAAGGCCAGCGTGGTGACCAGGTCGAACTCGGGCTGGCCGGCCACCGCGTCCAGCAGCCGCCCGGTGGTGGTCTCGATCGTCGGGATCATGGCGGTGACCCGCTTCATGCTGAACGCGCGGGCGGTGGGCTTGCGCAGCCTCGTGTGTTCGGGCTCATCCAGGCTGACCATGGACGGCTGCGGCCGGTGACCGGCGCCGAGCAGGATCTTCTGGGCCTGCTCGATGATCGGGCCCAGCGACGCCTGAGCCACCGCCGCCGAGTAGCTGTCCGGATCGCGGAACACGGTCGTGATGTCGTCGTACCGGGTCAGCACGTAGTAGCCGATGGCCGGCGCGAAGAACATGGGCTGCTCGCCGTGCGGCAGCCGGGCCAGGATCGCGAACGGATCGGCCAGGTATTCCGGCGACAGCGGATCGAACGACTCATCGACAGTGCAGCTCATCAGGCTCACCATAACCTCCTGCCGGGGGCACGCCGCCAGCCCCGAAACTGGCTTGCGGCGCACGGCGCAGTTTGCGTGTAATGCCAAGGTGCCCGGTGCCTCGCTGCCCCTCGAAGTCGATGCGGTTGTTCTCGACTGTGATGGCTTGCTGGTGGAGACCGAGTCCGGCTGGACCAGAGCGGAGACCGCCGTCTTCGCCGAGAACGGGTTTGGCTTCGGGGCCGCTGAGAAGCAGTTGCTCATCGGCGGGACGCTGGAGGCCGGCGGGGCCGCGATGGCCGACTATTTCGGCAGGCCGGGCTGTGGTCCGGAGCTGGCCGAGCGTCTCGCCGATCTGGTGTGGAAGGAGCTGAGTGCGGGCGCGCCTGCTCTGCCCGGGGCCCGGGA
>DASXJM010000365.1:0-3153 GCA_036497405.1 Streptosporangiaceae bacterium
AGGAGCTCCTGGTCGAGGCGGAGAAGGAGCTGGGCCTGTCGCTGCGGGCCTACCAGGAGGCCCGGGAGTGGCTGCGGGACGCGTTCTGGGGACGCCTGCACCGCGAGTTCGGCCTGATCCCGCCCCGGCCCCGCGACTAGCCCGGCCTCGCGACTAGTCACAGACTCGCCACTAACCGGTCGGGGGCCGGATCGATCATCTGCATCCAGGCCTGCTCGGAACGGCCCCGGCCCTGGATGCGGACCGGCTCGTACCCCACTGGCCCGCCGTAGGGACGGATCGCGGCGTCGTAGATCGAATCCGACACGATCATGCCGAGGTTGGCCCGGCTGCTGTTGATCGCCTCGATCAGGGCCGGAGCTTCCAGCAACTGCCCGGCCTGGCCCAGGACCAGGTCGGTCAGGGCCTGGTCGAGACGGTCCACCGAGCCGGTGTCCACGGGGCCGGTGTCGACCGCGATCCGCATCTGGATCTGCGCGCAGACGTTGTAGAGACGGTTGTGCCCGCGCAGCGCGGCCGACAAGGTGCCGGTGAGGCGCTCCACGATGGCCGGGGCCGGCACCGAGGGCGGGATGAGGACCAGCATGCCATCCTCCCGGTCTTCGAACAGGCACTCCTCAGCCTTGCCGGTCAGGCTGGTCAGACCGGTCAGAGCGGAGCGGGTCATCTCGACCATGGCCGCGTGCATGACCTGGCGGTCCCGCGCGCCACGGAGCAACCGCCCGAACCCCAGCAGGTTGGTGGCCACCACGGTGGGTTTCCCCTCGGCGGCACCATCCGCCCCGGGCCTGGCCGGTACCGCGGAACGATCATGACGGCCAGGGAAGCTCACCTCAACCTCGCGGCCGGCTGGTTCCTCGGTCAGCCGCTCCTTGATGAGCTGCTCGATGATGGCAGGGACTTCCGGATAGGCGCCGATGAAGGCGGCGAAATCCTGGGTCCGCATGACCAGCGCGCGCACGGTCCCGACCGCGACCACGGTGGCCGAACGGACATTGCCCTGCAGCGCCGCCCCCTCACCGATAAGGTCCCCCGGGCCGCGATGGGCGACCACCCGCTCGGCGGCATCGTCGTGGACGGAGACTCTGGTCCAGCCGTCGCGGATCACCACGATGTGGTCGGCCGTCTCCCCCTCCCGCATGAGCACCGCCCGCGGCGGATAGGTCCGTTCACCGGCCAGGCGGGCGAACATCTGCTGCCCGGCCGGGTCCAGCGCCCCCCAGAAACTGGTTTCCGGCGGGGGCGGCACCCGGCGATAGGGCCAGCCGGCTGGGAACCGGGCCGGCTTTCTCCACCGCGCCCGGTTACGCGGACCAGTGACGCTGCGCTCCACCGTGCGGTCGAGCGTGACGGTGAGCGAACGTCCCCGCAGGGACAGGCACAAGGTGCCGCCCGGCTTACCGGCGGTCTCCAGGATCTCCGTGGCTGGCCCCCGCTCAGCCCCGGATCCCGGTCCCGTGGTCGGCGATACCGCCGCATCGGGTTTCGCGTCGCCGGGTCCCTTCCGTAGGGTGCGACGCAGTTTCTCCTCGATCTCTGCTGGGGTGATCTTTGAAGTGACCTCCTCGGCCATATCGAAGACCGAGTTGAACAGGTCCTTCCAGGATTCCTGCTCTTCCCCGTGGTCACGCGCAGGATCATTGTCACCGCTCATCGGGCCTCCTCCCCGTATGCCGTTGCGGTCATCTCCGCACCGTTGGTTTCGGCGAGATACTTCTGCAGGCGCTTGCGGGCTGCGCTCAGGTTTTGACGGACAGCCTCGGGAGTCTTGCCGAGCAACTCGGCGATCTCGGCTGGCTTCAGGTCATCGACGATGCCGGCCAGGGCCTCCCGTTGGGCAGGCGGGAGCTGTTCCAGCAGCCAGGCCACCCAGGTGTGCTGCTCCCAGATCACCTGTCCGGTGGTGTGGTTGGGCTTCTCCGCGGTTTCATCCGGCGGCGTCGGAATCGTGCGCCGGGCTTTTACTTTCTCTCTGATCAGCCGGTGGACGGCGACCCGGCGGACGTAGGCGGGCGGGTTGAGGATCGAACCCCATTTTTCATACGCCACGGTCATGGCCTCGTCCATGGCATCTTTGGCCAGATCCACGTCACCGGCGGCCCAGATGACGAGGGATTTCAGCAGGCTCAGGTAATGGTCGCGGTAAAACTCTTCGAACTCGGATTCGCCGCCGGTCATGGCCGCACTCCGGCTGGGGAACCGGGCCAGGCCCGGTCCGCGGGTGGGGCCGGCACCCGCGGTACGGCAATCCTCACCCTCACGGCACTCCCCTCGGGACCGGCACGCCCGGGTCGGGCCCGCTCTGTTAATGAGGGCCGGGGCGGGGTCCCGGTGTGAGGTGGCACGGTGAGATTTTTCCGCACGGGCCGCTCGGTTAACCGCCGAGCAGCAGGACGATGCCGAGGATGACCGCGGCCGCCGCCGCCATCGCGGTGACGAGCGCGGAGTGGGTGGCCAGGTAGACGCCGGTCACCCCGGTCAGGGCGCCGTTGACCACCAGCAGGACGGTGCCGGCCGACGGCCGCCGCTTCCGCGGGCGCGGCTTGCGGGCTGGCGCCGGGCGGCGAAGAGAGTTACCCATGATCAGCTCCGAGGGGACCACCGCGCGCGATCGCGCGCTTACACATGAAAGGTCCCGCGGGCACCGTCTACGTGAGGCCCGGCCCCGCGCCGTAAGCTGACCTCGTGCCCGACCAGCCGCAACCGCCCGCGCTCCAGATCATCCGGGGCGACGCCACTCCCGAGGAAGTCGCCGCCATCCTGGCCGTCCTGGCCGTACGGGCCCGGAGGAGCACGGGGCGGAAAGCCCCGGCCCACCAACCTTCCATATGGGCGGACAAAAGCCGGCTGATGCGGGAACCGATTTCGCCCAGCCCAGCCGGCTGGCGGCGGTCGGCCTTCCCCCGCTGAGGAGAAGGCCGACCACTACCGGGTGCTCAGGCCAGGCGTTCCAGGATCAGCTCGCGGACGCGGCCGGCGTCGGCTTGGCCGCGGGTGGCCTTCATGACCGCACCGATCAGGGCGCCGGCCGCGGCCACCTTGCCGTCGCGGATCTTCTGGGCCACGTCCGGGTTGGCCGCGATGGCCTCGTCGATCGCGGCCAGCAGGGCGCTGTCGTCGCTGACCACGGCCAGGCCGCGGGTCTTGACCACG
>DASXJM010000366.1:0-7401 GCA_036497405.1 Streptosporangiaceae bacterium
GCCAGGCCCCCGGTGAACAGGTAGGCCGGAATCTTCCACTCCCAGACCGGGGGCTTCAGCACCGGGCGACCGTAGTAGGAGCGGAACTCGGCCCTGGGGACGGCCAGGTCCTCGCGGGTCCCGTCGCCGCGGGATTTCACCGCCGCCCCCGGCCCGGGCGGCCGGCGAAGGCGGACACGGTGGCCGCGGCCAGCGCGGCGGCGGCCAGGCCGGTGGCCTTCCAGGTGGCGGCCAGGTTCCGGGTCGGCACCACCGGGTCCGGCGGCAGCCCGTACGCCTCGGGTTCGTCGAGCAGGAGGAAGAAGGCACCGTCGCCGCCCACGCCGTCATCGGGGTCGTGACCGTACAGCTGGGCCTCGGGCACCCCGTGGTCGTGCAGGTCGGCCACCCGCTGGGCCGCCCGCTCGCGCAGCTCGTCCAGGGGCCCGAACTGGATGGACTTGGTCGGGCAGGCCTTGGCGCAGGCCGGTTCCAGGTCGCCGCGCAGCCGGTCGTAGCACAGCGTGCACTTGCTGGCCCGGCCGTCGTCCGGCCGCCGGTCGATGACCCCGTACGGGCAGGCGGACACGCAGTAGCCGCAGCCGTTGCAGATGTCCTGCTGGACCACCACGGTGCCGAACTCGGTGCGGAACAGCGCCCCGGTCGGGCACACGTCCAGGCAGGCGGCGTGGGTGCAGTGCTTGCACACGTCTGAGGCCATCAGCCAGCGGAGCCCGTCCCGGCCGCCGGCCCCGTCGCCGTCGCCGGGCACTGGCAGCGAGGGGAACGGGAGGTCGGCCGGGCTGGTGCCGAGCTGACCGCCGTGCCGCTCGGTGTGCCGGAGGGCCCCGGCCACCACGGCGGCGTCGTGATCGCTGGCCGGCGGCCCGGTGGGCAGGCCCTCGAGCCCGGTCTCCTGCACCCCCAGCCGGCGGTCCTGCTCGATGAACGCCACGTGCCGCCAGGAGCTGGCGCCGAGCATGCCGGTGTTGTCGAAGGACATGCCCAGCAGGTTGAGGCCGTCCTCGGGGACGTTGTTCCACTCCTTGCAGGCCACCTCGCAGGCCTTGCAGCCGATACAGACCGACGTGTCGGTGAAGAAGCCGACTCGCTGCGGGTGGCCGGAATGGCCGGCGTCTCCGGCGGGATCGGTCAGCGGGCCGTACAAGCTGTGTTCGTCGATCACGACGGTTCTCCTGCCTGCGCGGGACGGCCGGGGCCGGCCGGTTCGGTGTGCGGCGGGCCCAGGTGGCCGCCGGCCGTGCTGATCCGGGTGCCGGTCTCCGGCGTGACGCCGGCCCGGCGGCGGTAACCGGCCACGTAGTCCAGCAGCGCCGGTCCCCTCGGACGCCGGCCGGGCTGGACGTCGCAGGTGAGGACCTTGCTCTCCTGAATGAACACGTTGGGGTCGACGACCACGCCGATCAGGTCGTTGACCACGTCCCCACTGGTCAGGCCGGCCGGCCCCCAGTGGTAGGGCATCCACACCTGGTGCACGATCTGGCCGTCAACCGACAGGGGGACCATCCGGTCGGTAACGAACACCCGGGCCTCCACCGCGGTGCGGCTGGTGATCACGTGCGCCCAGTCCAGGTGGCGCAGGCCGCGCTGGCGGGCCAGTTCCGGGGAGACCTCCACGAACAAAGCTGGCTGCAGTTCGGACAGGTACGGCAGGTTCCGGCTCATCCCGCCCGCGGTGTGATGCTCGGTCAGCCGGGCCGCGGTGAACACGAACGGGAACACCTCGCGGTGCTGCTCCGGCCAGGACGGGTTGGACGGGTTGTCGGCGCGGCCGTAAACCTTGCGCACCGGGCTGGCCTGCTGGCCGTAGAGCAGGTTCGGGAACGGCGACTCGTGCGGCTCGTAGTGCGTGGGCAGCGGTCCGTCGGCCAGGCCGGCCGGGGCGAACAGCCAGCCCTTCCCGTCGGACTGCATGATGAACGGGTCGTCGCCGGCCAGCGCGGCCGGGCCCACCGCGTCCTCGGGCGGCTGGTAGTCCGGGGGCTTGCCCGCCTCGAAGTCCGGGATGTCGTGGCCGGTCCACTTGCGTTGCCCGGCGTCCCACCAGACCAGGGCCTTCCGCTCGCTCCAGGGCCGGCCCTGCGGGTCGGCGGAGGCCCGGTTGTACAGCACCCGGCGGTTCAGCGGCCAGGTCCAGCCCCACTCCGCCTCGTACGGGCCCTGTTCCCAGTGCGGCCGCCGGCGCCGGGCCTGGTTCACCTCATCCGCGTACACGCCGCTGTAGATCCAGCAGCCGCACAGGGTGCTGCCGTCCGCTCGCAGGTCCAGGTATCCGCTGACCGCGCGGCCGGTGCGCAGGTCGACACCGCTGATCCGGCGGAGCACGTCCGCGGCGGACGGCTCGTCCCCGTCGGTCTGGTAGTCCCAGGCCAGGTCGAGCAGGGGCCGGTCCCGCTCGTCGGCCGAGGCGGCCAGCTTCTGCTTGAGCCGGCGGCCCAGGTGGTAGGCGAACCAGAGGTCCGAACGCTGGTCGCCCTGGGGCTCCACCGCCTGGTCACGCCACTGCAGCATCCGCTGGGTCTGGGTGAACGTGCCAGACTTTTCGGTGTGGGCGGCGGCCGGCAGGAAGAACACCTCGGTCGCGCACTGCCCGGGCACGATCTCGCCGGTCTCGATCTCCGGGGCGTCCTTCCAGAACGTGGCGCTCTCGATCATGGCCAGGTCGCGGACCACCAGCCAGTCCAGCTGGGCCAGGCCGAGCCGCTGCAGGCGGCCGTGCGCCGACCCGACCGCCGGGTTCTGGCCGAACAGGAAGTACCCGGACACCTTCCCGTCGGCCATGTCCATCACGGTCCGGTAGGTGCCGTGGTCACCGTTGATCCGGGGCAGGTAGCCGAAGCAGTAGTCGTTGTCCGCGGTCGCGGCGTCGCCCCAGTACTCCTTGAGCAGCGAGATGAAGTACGTGTCGGCGTTGCGCCAGAATCCCTTCTGCTTGTCGGCGGCTACGGTGTCCAGGTAACGGCGCAGGTCGCCATGCGTGGTGTCGGCCATCGGCAGGTAGCCGGGCAGCAGGTTGAACAAGGTCGGGATGTCGGTCGAGCCCTGGATGCTGGCGTGGCCGCGCAGCGCGTAGATGCCGCCGCCGGGGCGGCCGATGTTGCCCAGCAGCAGCTGGATGATGGACCCGGCCCGGATGTACTGCGGGCCGACGGTGTGCTGGGTCCAGCCGACGCTGTAGACCAGCGCGCCGGTGCGCTCCCGGCCGGAGGCGCCGGTCCAGGCCCGGCATAGCTGCAGGAACGCCTGCCGCGGCACCCCGCACACCCGTTCCACCATTTCTGGGGTGTAGCGGGCGAAGTGCCGCTTGAGCATCTGGAACACGCAGCGCGGATCCTCCAGCGTGGGGTCGGCCGCGATGTCGCCCGAACCGCCTTCGACCAGCGGGCCGCCGGCACCGTGCTGGTAGGGCGCGGACTGCTCCTTGTCGCGGCCGCCGCTGCCCGCTTCCGCCGCGATGCTGTCGTAGGCCCAGCTGGACGGGTCGTAGGAGGCGGTGACCGGGTCGTAGCCGCTGAACAGCCCGTCCAGGTCCTCGGTGTCCTGGTACTGGTCGCTGAGCAGGAACGACGCGTTGGTGTAAGCCTGTACGTACTCGCGGAACTCCAGGCCGTGGCCCAGGATGTAGTTGATCACCCCGCCGAGGAAGGCGATGTCGGTGCCGGCTCGCAGGCTCACGTACTGGTCGGCCAGCGCGCTGGTCCGGGTGAACCGCGGGTCGATGTGGATGACCCGGGCCCCGCGCGCCTTGGCCTCCATCACCCACTGGAACCCCACCGGATGGGCTTCGGCCATGTTCGAGCCCATGATGACGACGCAGTCGGAGTTGCTCAGGTCCTGCAGGTAATCGGTGGCGCCGCCGCGACCGAACGAAGCTCCCAGACCGGGAACGGTGGCGGAGTGTCAAATGCGGGCCTGGTTCTCGATCTGGATCGCGCCCATCGCGGTGAACAGCTTTTTGAGCAGGTAGTTCTCTTCGTTGTCCAGGGTCGCGCCGCCCAGGCTGGCGATGCCCATGGTGCGGCGCAGCGCGTTCCCGGCGTCGTCGGTGTCCTGCCAGCCCTTGCGCCGGGCATCCAGCACCCGGTCGGTGATCATGTCCATGGCCTGGTCCAGGCCGAGCTCGGTCCACTCGGTGCCGTAGGGCGGCCGGTACAGAACCTTCTGAATCCGATGCGGGCCGGTGACCAGCTGCTTACTGGCTGACCCCTTGGGGCACAGCCGCCCGCGCGAGATCGGGCTGGCCGGGTTGCCCTCGATCTGGATGACCTGGCCGTCCCGCGCGTAGACCTGCTGCGCGCAGCCCACCGCGCAGTAGGGGCATACCGAGCCGGCCACCGTGGTGGCGTGCTGGGTCCGGGGCTCGAGCGCTGCCGATCGCGGCGACTCGGCGGCCCGGCCCCGGCCCAGCTTGTCCGGCCCGGTCAGCTGGCGGTACACCGGCCACGAGCTGACCAATCGCCGCAGGCCCATCCGGTGGCTCCTCCCGGCAGTAGCACGCGTGGTCAGGCGACGACGCGGCTACGGGCGAACTGCTCAACGATGGCCGGACAAAAGGCGGGCAGATCAGCCGGAGACCGGCTGGTGGTGAACTGCCCGTCCACGACGACCTGCTCGTCAACCGGTTCGGCACCGGCCCGGCGCAGGTCGGTCCGCAGGCTCGGCCAGGAGGTCATCCGGCGGCCGCGCACCACATCGGCCTCGATCAGCGTCCACGGCCCGTGGCAGATGGCGGCGATCGGCTTGCCACTGTTCGCGAACTCGCGGACGAAATCGACCGCTTCCGGCTTGATCCGCAGCAGGTCCGGGTTGACCGTGCCGCCGGGGAGCAGCAGCGCGTCGTACTCACCGGGCGACGCCTCGCTGACCTGGCGATCCACCGCGAAGGTGCCCGCCGAAACCAGGTCGAACTGGCGGGCCTGGATGTCACCGGGATGGACCGACAGCAGGTCGGTGGTCGCGCCGGCCCCGTACAAGGCGCCGCGAGGCTGCTCCAGTTCCACCCGCTCGACCCCGTCGGTGGCAAGGATCGCGACGCGCATGCGGGCCAGGTCACGTGCCATGGGTTTCCCTTCGCTGTCCTGCTGGGCTCACCTGAGCGAGCCTGCCCGGACGGCGGGGCCGGCACATCCCCCGACTGGCTAGCGGGCCGCTCCGAGGATCTGGGTGAGCACGGCGGACAGCCAGTCGCGGGCCTGGGCCGCGCCGGCGGGCGCGGCCAGCTGCCGGGCCGCGATGTACAGGTCGGGCCGGACCAGCAGCACGCCACCGTCGTCGATCTCCCGCAGCCCGGCCCAGGTGCCGTAGGGATCCTCGTAGGGCTGGCCCGGGCCGATGGACACCGGGGTGATCTCCAGGCCGCGGGCCGCCCCGAGGTCGGCCGCGGCGTCCAGCCAGGCTTGACCCCCGATCCCGGTCACCACCGCGAACCGGCCCTTACCGGCCAGGTCCAGCGTGGAGATCCGGTGACCTCCGGCCGTGACCCAGGTGTGCGGCAGCTTGGCCCCGGGCCAGGTGCAGGGCTGGGCGAACAGCTCGGGGTCGCGGCGGAACTCTGGCATCGGGGTGCCGTCCGGCACCACGGCCGGGGACGCGTAGCGGTGGTTGTGCTCGACGCCGTGGGCGTCGAACTCGTAGGCCTTGTAGGCGATGGCCTCCCGCAGCGCGGCGCGGATCTTCTCGCCCTCGGGACCGGGCGCCTTGCGCTTTTCCAGCTGCCGGTCGAGCCGGGCCACGTCGGTGGTGTCGGTGAGGTCGAGCGCGGTCAGGATCTTGCCGGTGTCGACGATGGACTGGTTGGCCCGCTCCACGATCTGCCGGGCCACCGGGGCCCGCTCCACGTTGTAGGTGTCCAGCAGGTCCGGGGTGGCCGTGCCCGCCACCACCAGGGCCAGCTTCCAGGCCAGGTTGTAGGAGTCCTGGATCGAGGTGTTGGAGCCCAGCCCGTTGGTGGGCGGGTGCCGGTGCACAGCGTCGCCCGCGCAGAACACCCGGCCGCGGGCGATGGTGGTCGCGAACTCGTGGTTCACCGTCCACGGCGAGGCCGACTTGACCCGCATCTCGAAGTCTTCGGTGCCGACCAGCTTGACGGCCAGCTCGCGGACGAACTCGTCGGTGAACTCGGGCGGCCCGGCCGCCACCTCGTAGCCCCACATCAGCATCCACTCGTGCCACGGCTTGATCATCCGCAGCACGCCGAGGCCGACGCCCTCACGCTCGGCCCCAGGCTGGAGCATCCAGTACAGGACCGAGGGCCGGTACTCCACGAAGCGGGACAGGTCGGCCTCGAACACGATGTTCATGGCGCCGGCCACGGCGCCCGGGCCCTCGAACGGCAGGCCCGCGTCGGCGGCGACCTTGCTGCGGGCGCCGTCCGCGCCGACCAGGTACTTCGACCGCACGGTGTACTCGGCGCCGGTCAGACGGTCCTTGACCAGGCTGGTCACGCCGTCGTCGTCCTGGGTGTGGCTGAGGTACTCGGTGTCGAAGCGGATCCTGGCCCCGCGCTCCTGGGCCCCCCGGACCAGGATCGGCTCGGTGATGGTCTGGGGGGCGTCGAGCATGGTGCACGGGCTCTGCAGCTCGTAGTTGGCGTGGCGCTCGGTGTCGGTGCCCCAGGACGGGATCCGGCCCAGTTCCTCGCCGGCCAGGCTGAGGCAGAAGGTGGTGTTGCCCATGGACTCCCACGGGGTCGCCGCCTGCATCAGGGTCTCCTCGAGGCCCATGTCGCGCAGCGTCTCCATGGTCCGCTGGTTGGTGATGTGGGCCCGCGGACTGTCGGACAGCCGGCCGTACTTGGTGATCATCAAGGTCCGGGTCCCGTAGCTGGCCAGGAACAGGGCTGCGGCCGCCCCGGCCGGTCCCGAACCGACCACCAGCACGTCGGTTTCCACTGCTGCTGTCGCCATCGCCAGCCCCTCCACCGTCCCGTACACCTGTCCGCTCTGCGGTTAGCGCCACCTTCCTGTGCTCGGCCCAGCCGTGTCAAGTCGTTGAGGCTTCATCTACCAGGTGGGGCCAGGGTCAGCCGAAGGCGGCCGCGAAATCGGCAGCGAACCGCTCGTAGGAGCGGGCCGGACGGCCCAGCAGGGCGGGGATGTCCTCGGACAGCCAGGCCGCCTCACCCTCGGCGATCAGGCTGAAGGCCTGGGCGTTCATCTCGGCGATGGGAGCGGGCACCCCGGCCGCGATCATGGCCGCGCGGTCCTCCTCGAAGCTGATCGGCCGGTAGGCCACCGGCCGGCCCAGCACCCCGGACAGGACCGCGGCCACGTCGGGGTAGGAGATCAAGGCCGGCCCGGTCAGCCAGTAGGTCCGGCCCGCGTGCGGCTCCGGTGCCGTCGCGATCTCGGCCGCCACCGCGGCCACGTCGCGGGCGTCGACCATGCCGACCCGGCCCTGGCC